>JAILNV010000182.1 GCA_024691125.1 Lachnospiraceae bacterium
ATGGATTCCATGATGAGCTTCTCATACTTTCCCATACGGTTTATGTCGGGCGTTGGAGTGGTATGTGCAGTCATATCTTTTCTCTGGATAATAGAAGTGATACTCGAGAGACTGATTATAGGGACTCCGATTCAGGGATGGGCTTCACTCATGTGTCTGGTTCTGTTTTCGACAGGAGCAATACTTCTTATGCTCGGAATACTTGGTGAGTATCTGTGGAGAACACTTGATGCCAGCAGAAACAGACCTCCGTTTATCATTGATACGGTGGAGAAAGCAAGAATAGCAGACGGTCATGGAAACACGAAGCACCGCGAATAGGGATCTGAATTAAAATGGTTGTTGAAACCAAGGTTGGGAATATACATAAAGAGGAACCCGAAGTGGGTAAGGAAGGTCAGGATATAAAGGAAGAAAAAGAGAAGAAGGAAGGACTTCTTTCGAGCTTTATCAAATATTTTTACGGTAATTTCGTAGTGCTCCTGCTGGGGCTTATTCAGCTGCCGCTCACCACCCGTGTTTTACAGACACAGGAATACGGTAAGACGACAATGTTCACTACGGCGGTTACCGTAATTTATATTTTTGCAATACTGGGACTTGATCAGGCATATATAAGATATTTCTATAAGGATGGAGTTAACAGGAAAACCCTGTTCTTCCAATGCCTGATGCCGCCTTTTGCCCTTATAATTTTCCTGGCATTTGTTTATGTGGTTTTCTCGGAATACTTTAATATGTTCCTGTTCGGAGAAACGGGGATCAGTGTGATCATACCTGTTGTTGCATATACCGTTATATCCGTGTTTGAGAGGTTTCTCTTTCTTAACATCCGTATGGAGCAGAACGGAGTCCTGTATTCTAACCTCAATATCCTGTCCAAGGTATTGAACATATCTTTTATTATCCTGTTTGCGTGGCTGTGGGGCAGTGACTTCCGCGTGATCATGTATGCGATGACTCTTTCTCTCGGAACGGTGACTCTGATAACAGGGATCAGATATCTGTATTCAACGAGAAATGACAGGGTTACGCATCATGAGATCACTCAAAAGGAACTGCTTGCATACGGAATTCCTTTTATCCCGATGCTCCTTATGGAGTGGCTTCTTTCATCAATGGATAAGTGGTCCATAAAGATATTCAATGATTTTTCCGAAACCGGCATTTACGGATCTGCAATGCAGATAATGACGATCATACTTACGGTCAAAATAACCTTCGTTGCCTTCTGGTCACCGGTCGCGATGGAAAAGTACGAGCAGGATAAGGAGGAGTGTAAGGGTTTCTTTGCGGATATGTTTGACAGAGTTCAGTTCCTGTGCATGTGCGCTGCTTTTATGCTTACGATCTTCAGAGGAGTTATAGTACTGATACTCGGTAAGGACTACAGGGAGGCTGTTTCGATAATCCCTTTTCTTACGCTTATGCCAATATTAAGCATTATGTTTGAAATGACAGGGCAGGGTGTTAAGTTCACAGGTAAGATCAAATATTTTAATTATGCTTCGCTTGCTGCCATAATATGCAATCTTATCGGTAATACACTGTTAGTCCCAAGGTATAAAGGCATCGGAGCTGCACTTGCGACAGCCGTGACTTATATAGTTTATTTTTCAATAGGTACGTATTATTCGAAGAAGTGTTATCCGGTAAAATACAGGATGAAGGAATTCGTGATTTCTCTTCTTCTGTATTCGGCTTATGCGGGATATGCAACGGTTACAAAGGACAATGTCATAACTGCACTGACCGGTATAGCCGCGCTGGCCTTATGCTGTGTTATCAACAGAAGGACTCTTGCAGATTTGTGGAGCTATGCCATGGCAATGCTGCATAAGATTATGAAGAAACAGTAATTGTAACTATTCAGAACAGGTAATGTCATAAGAAACCCTCCGATTATTATTTGTGTGAGATTTGTGGGATGAGATATATGGCCTTGATCGGAATGGCAGTAACAGCCGCCATTCTTATTAGAATTAAAAGAGAATATAAAGGCAGGATACTTGCATGCTTCGGGGTGCTCGTTATTGTTATGGGAGTATTGTATAACATGCGACTTATGGATAAGGTGCTTCCCTCGATATATCCTGTGAACCAGTCATTTTACCAGCCGCAGTATCTGGAAACGGGAGAGTATCCCGACAGTCTTCTTATGCAGCTGTTTAAGGATAAAACTGTTTACGTAAAGGATGATTTCTACACCGTATATGATACCGAACAGGAGAATAAATCATTCCTGTATGCTTATTATCATACCAGAAATATGTATTGGTTTCTGGAGCGCGCGGGTGCGGAGATTATCGGGGATGATGCGTTAAATAAAGTGCATGTGGACTCGGAAGACCGGGAGAATGATTTTGCGAAGCTTGGATATACCAATGATATGTTCAGGTACTGCTTCCTGTATAATGATCTTATCGATGAGCCGGGCAATTACTTCAACTATTACTGGTATTTCTATGAGTATCTTAACGATATAAGCGCATATATATGTGAGGGAACTGACAGCGAGGGCAAAACAGTGTTTACTGCGGATGAACTCGTTGTACTATGGCAGCCCAAAAATGAACCGGCGGCCGGCAAAAACAGAAACAGTGCCATGCTCATACCTCCTGCGCCTGGGCAGACACCGGACAGGGATATCTACGGTAATGCCATTATCAGAAGCGATGGAAGGGAAGAAGAGGATATATATATAATGACAAGGTCATATTATGATACGGAGGTAAGCACAAATGAGTGAAATGACAGCTTCGTATCTTAACAGTATGGCAACAGGATACTTTATAAGGCAGACTGTCACTATCATGATACTGTTTTTGGTAGGTTATCTGATCATTTATGCTCTTAATAAGAGCAGGATGTCTATGCCTGAAATACTGCTGTCATTTCCTGTGGGAATTTCGGTTTATTCGCTTACCATTTTTATGCTACTGATCCTGCATATTAAACCGACTGTGATCAGCGTTTTCATTACGATTGCGGTATTTGCCATATTATGCCGTGCCATTACAGGGGGTAAAGCATCATCATCCTCCGGCGATTCATATTCCGGGAGCACAAAATTATACCATGTCATTACTGGGAGTAAATCCTCGTCGGGTGACACGGGCAGGATTTCACAGGATGCCATAAGTGGAAAAACGGCCGGACTGATTTTGATAACGGTGTTATGTATCGCTGTTATTTCAACATCGGGACTCCTGCCGGTGAGTGTGTCTAATGATTCTCTGTACTATTATTCCATGTATCCTTCGGCACTGGTTCATTTTGGTGAATACAGAAAACAGTTCAATGTATTTTTGACAGATGTGGGCCAGACGAGTGCGATGCTCAATACCGTCGCATCAATGTTTGGATTTAATGAGGCGTTCGGAATACAGAGGTTTTTAAATATAAATACTCTGCTGATCTTCATATTTTCATTAAAGGAAGCAGCCGGTAAGGATACCGGAAAAAGAGAACGACTGACAGAGATCGCTGTCATTACCGGAATACTTATGACCTCCATGCCGTATCTTATAATGAGCAGATGGTCAATGTCTAACGGTTATTTTATGTGCTTCATTTTCATATGCGTTTATATTGCACGGAGATATTCCGAAGCTCCTTCGCCCGGTAATCTTGCCGTGCAGGGGATCCTGTTTACCATGATGGCGTTCATGAGAATGGAGGGCTGCATCGTAGCGCTGGTACTGGTGCTCTGTTTTTCAACGCTGAAAACGTATACAAACAGACAGCTGTTTACCGCTTTCATACTTCCGGTATTTGTATTTTCACTGTTGTATGATATCAGGATCTTCGGCATTATGAAGATAATCGCACCCTATACATTTCTGACTAAAACCAAGGCGGCTATACAGCTTGCGGCACTGTTGGGAGTGGGCGTATATCTGCTTTTCATACGAGGAGCGGTTACCGACAGGCTCTTTATAAATATCAGAATACTGATACCTGCCGGTCTTGTGATGATAAATGTTCTTCTGTTTCTGTATGACAGAACGCTGTATGTTGAGAACATGAAGGCTTTTGCTGCCAATATATCCCATCAGAGCGGATGGGGACTGTTTCCCATGCTTATCATCGGTATATATGTAATGTGTGCCGTGGTTTCATGGCACGACAGGAACCCGGGAGTTACGGAACAGGCTGCGGACAGAACCACGGAAGATACGGAACAGGCTGCGGACAGGACCACGGAAGGTACGGAACAGACTGCGGACGGGACCACGGGAGGTACGGAACAGGCTGCGGACAGGACCACGGGAGGTACGGAACAGAGTGCAGACAGGAAGCCGCGTGTGGATACAGAGAACCCGAATGGAACATCCGGAATAGAAACAGCCTTCGCAGGCAGGGATGATCATACGGTACGGAATAACAGAGGTAAGGGATTGGGGTATGAAGACCTGTGTTTTGTCGCATATCTCCTAACTGCATTGGCTGTGAGCTTTGCAAGGGATGACGCATTAAGAGAGAGCATAGGTGACTCAGGTAACAGGGTATTGCTTCAGGGAACCCTGCTTGCTTACTATGCCGCAGCTATGCATGTTATAAGACTGCTTCATGAATAGGTGCATGCCGTTGCTGCAATATCGTGCTGCAATATTTTTAAAGTAGGCATTGCAAATCAAATGATTTTTTGAGATGATAAGAGCATGAGTAACTATTCAGAACAGTGGAATAGTTACGCGGATTCATAAGATTTCGGTAACATGAATCAGACTGAGTGACTGATCTGGAAATAAGAAAGAAGTCAGTATATAGATTTTACAGAAAATGGAGGAAGAATAATGAGTGAAGGAAGAAGACCGGA
>JAILNV010000185.1 GCA_024691125.1 Lachnospiraceae bacterium
ATTATGGCTGCTGACAGGTCATTCAGGAAGCTTATAACCTGATCGGAAAAAGGCTCAAGCGGTTTCACATCAGTCATATCCTCAATTGTTTGCCGGTTTCCGATGAGATAAGATATTTTATCCAACACCGAAGTTTCATGATCCTCTGATATATCATTTACAATATCGGTTCTTCTGTCATGATCTGCCACGAAGGTATCACTGCATCCACGTATCTCTGCATCTTTAAGACGTCCCAGAACCTTAAAATACTTACCCTCTCGTCCGCATGGGCAATCATCTACTCCAAGTATAATGCCCTCATCCTCCGTAAGCAATGAATGACCCGGATATGAATCGGGAATAGATGAAACCACCTGTAATATTCCTCTTTCACCGATATCGCATTCCGAGAAATCAATCCCTCTTCTTGTAATAACATCAGAAAATACACTGGCATGCAGATGCCCGCATTCGCACTGCATATATATGCATCCGGTCTGCTCAACCATACCGTAATAATCATGTATATCGTCAAGGCCGCATAAATCCCTGAATCTGTTTCTGAATTCATCCGGCTCCACAGCCTCACTTATAAGCTTCTTCCATCCACCTCCGTGTATCATAACCGCATTAGACAGGTCAAAAACTATTCCCTCTTCCTTAAGCTTAACCAGCTGTTTATAGAAAAACTGCCATATCATAAATGTAAAGCCGAAGATGAGTATTCTTTCCTCTTTATGCCTGTCAAGGAATTCACGGATACCATCAACATCCAGCTGCATATCATCGTTCAGCGCATACAGCTTCTTTGACCCGAATATGGAAAAGCCAAGTATTCCTGCACCCCTTGCCGAAAACATCTTTCTGTCCTTCACCACGGACGGACAGTCAATTATAAGCATGGGCATCCTTGCAGAGCCCGTGAAATCACTCACGATCTTAACCATAGCCTTCTGCTGATTGGCCGATGTAGATCTGTTCAGATAGATTTTTGATACAGCCTGACCTGAAGTCCCCGAAGATGTCATTGTCTTTACGATCTCATCATCCGGCACGCTCTTCAAGGAGAGTTCTTTAAAAAGCCGTACGGGAAGGAATGGAATGTCCTTATATGATCTTATATTCTTTTTGTCATACATAACAGACGACAGAACTGCCCCATATTCCGGACAGTTCTGCCTGTGATGTTCTGTAAGCTCTGTAATTCTTTCGGTAAGCAGCTCTTCCTTTTCATCCTGTTTCAATGAATAAGGTTCCAGCTGCAGTAACTTATCAAATGACATATAACCTTCTTTCTATCATACCTATCATTCTGCTAATCTACGAAAAACTACTTAGTCAAATTATTCTGCATTCATATTCCCGACAACCCTCACGCTTTCATATTCTTCAAAAAGTTTATTCCGAAACTCAGCATCCATAGTCGCTTTCTGTACATCTTCAGCACGTCCATTCTCAAACAGCCATTTACAAAGCTCTACAACTTTATCCTGTCCTTCTTTCCTACCTTCTTCCCTTCCTTCTTTTCTACCTTCTTCCCTCTCCCATCTCTTCTGGGAGTTCCAATCCATTATTGCCAAATCCTCTGCCAAGATCATCTGCTGTACCTCCCTACTTCTGGTGAATCTATATACATCCTCTCGTATATCCTCAAGCAGCTTACTTCCCTTAGTCTCTCTCGTAACCTTTTCATTATTTATATCAGCTATGAGTGAGAATAATTTAAGCAGTTCCACATCCTCATCTTCATTATACGTTTCGCTAAGATACAGTTCAAGCGCTTTATCAAGCTGCACAAACACCATCTGTTTCCTCATCCGGAATTCAATCCCGGAATCAGCCCTTGCCAGAGTGATCCTGTGAATATATCTGTCCGACTTATAATCTCTAAATACCTTTGGGCTTTTAACCATAAGTACAATCAAGATCGCATTATTTACATTACTGTAATCAAGCGTATTCTTAGCCTGCCCTTCCTCAACCGAATATTGAAGCAGCAACATATTGGAAGCATAGATATCCGCCCTGTCAAATGCATACTCCTGTGCTATCCTCTGTATCTCTATATCCGCAAGTTTGTGATCCTTAAGCCACGCCGGCAGATCGCTTATTGTCTTCTTTGCATAGACACTCTGAAGATAATTCTCATTCGCTGCCGAATGATCAACACCCAATGTCTTATCCCGCATTGTTCGCTGTAAAATAAACTCCATCCGTTCAGGAAACATATCCGGAGAAAATACATGCTTTGCTATGGTGTCATAATAGATATCCGCCAGACGTTGTCCACTACCGATATCCCTGTACCACCGCTTTCTTTCTTCCGAAAGCCCCGACTCCAAAAGCTGCTCTTCCATACTGATACTGTTCTCATCCATTACAAATACCTCCGTTTGCAATAATAATCAATGTTTTATTCTTAAAGCAAACGATTTCATAACAGACGGTGTATCACCACAGATAAGACGTAAATATGCCATATATGCCAAGAAATGTATTGCTTTAATGTGATATTAAAACAATACAATATCTTCACTTTGTTGTCAATGATCCATCCTCAGTTAATATTCTATCAAACGCAGTTGTCCGCGAACTCACTATCCGTCAGGAACTCAATATTCATCTTAGCACCATAGGTATCATTGAAATCCCTGTACATAAGCTTAAGCTCCTTATTAATCTCAGCGTAATCCTCTGTACTGACAGAAGGAAGGGAAGCATCTGCATAACTTTCGTTCCTTGGAATATAGTTTTCCCTTTAATGAACACAATTTTCCAAATATTTTTCAAGCTCCTTATATAATGTCTTTCCGGAATCATTCTTGGGTATTTCATTCAGAATAAAAGTATTGAAAGCAACAGAATTCAAACCCGTCTTATCAACAACATATGCCTTTACTTCCTCTGCAAGTTTCTCATTCGTAAGGAAGATCGTCAAATGATCATCCACACCGGAGCATGCAGCTTCAATACCATCAAAATGGCTCTTTATCATCCTGTCAATCTCATCCAGATTAACACGGTTCCCGTATATCTTAAGAAACCTTTTTCTTCGTCCGACTATATAGTAATAACCATCCTTGTCAAAGCGGGCCATATCACCGGTATAGAGAACTCCGTTTCTTTCATCGCCCTTAATCAGATCATCCGTACATTCCGCATATCCAAGAGTAACATTATCGCCTTCATATACAAGCTCACCTGTAATATCAGGCTTATTGATTTCCTGACCTTTATCATCAATAAGTCTGAACAGTCCGCCCGGTATAGCAATACCCATAGAACCGCATTTCTCGACTGCTTTTTCTGCCGGAAGATATCCCATTCGTGCAGTCGCTTCGCATTGTCCATACATAACAAAGAACTTGATCCCTTTGTCCTGTGCATATTCAGCAAATTTCTCGTGAAGCCTCGGCGTGAGCTTTCCCCCCGCCTGTGTTATATATCTTAATGACGGCAGAT
>JAILNV010000200.1 GCA_024691125.1 Lachnospiraceae bacterium
CCCACTTCTTGCTCATGTTGGGGCGGGTCATAAATCCTTGTCCCCACCATCAAGCAAGCTTGTGGTGTTGACAGGCTTTTGACCCTTTAATCATATTATACGAGGAGGAAAACAGAATGACATTGCTGATAACGGTATTTGCCGCAGTTATTGCAACTGTTATATGGTATAGAAGAGATGATGATACGATGAGGCTAGGCATACTGCTGTTCCTTTACTGGGGAGCATCGCTTATGTGGCTGGTTGATGCGATCTTCGAATATGCAGAGCTGAAGGCGGATTATTTCGCTCCGGCAGCTGCAGATATGCTGAATGATACATTTCTTGGCCTTTCGGTGGTTGCGCTTGGACTTGTTATCTGGCTGGTAAGGCTGCTGATAACGGATCCCAGAGGTGTTCTGAAAGCAAGGATAATGAAGGGGTAGAATTTGAGGGCTATGTGCGGAGTGGTTGTCGGTGTATCTTACCGATGCGATTTTTTAAGCCATGACGCACTGCTAACTGCGCCCGAATTAGAAAAGACGATAAAAATAAACCGGACAGTTCCGGTATGAGGTATCAGATGGTACACTTCGTAGGAGCCGGACCAGGAGCGGTCGATCTTCTGACAATAAGAGGGCGGGAACTTATAGAGAAAGCTGATGTCATTATATACGCAGGCTCTCTTGTTAATCCTGACTTGCTTAAATATGCACGTAAGGATTGTAAAATATATGACAGTGCATATATGGATCTGGATGAAATAACTGAAGTCATGAAATCGGCAACCGGTGAGATAGTAAGGCTTCATACAGGTGATCCGTCAATATATGGTGCGATTAAGGAGCAGATGGATTTCCTTGATAAAGAGGGCATCCCGTATGATATCTGTCCGGGGGTGAGTTCCATGGCAGGCGCTGCTGCAGCTCTTAAGGCTGAATATACCCTGCCCGGAGTATCGCAGAGCATCATTATTACGAGAGCAGAGGGTCGTACTGCCATACCTGAAGGGCAGGATTTAAGATCAATGGCTTCTCATGGAGCGACGATGGTGCTTTTTCTTTCATCGGGTATGGCGGATAAAGTAAGCAGAGAACTTAAAGAGGGCGGTTACAGGGGAGATACTCCTGTGGCTGTTGTATATAAGGCGACCTGGCCCGAAGAGTTGATTATCCGTACAGATCTTGACAGTCTGGCATCGGATATGGAGGCTAATCATATAAATAAGACGGCACTTATTGTAGTCGGAGACGTTCTTGATCATGAATATGAGCTGTCAAGGCTCTATGACAAGGATTTCACAACAGGATACAGAAATTGATATTCAGGATTTGTTCCGCTGACATGCCGCCGACAATTCGTCATAAGGTCGGATCGCTTGCGGTTGATGCCTTATGACACAGAAGGAGGGGGCAATACATATTATAAAAGGAGGAAAAGGTATGGATAACAAGGCAATGTATAAGCTTTCATACGGTCTGTTCGTATTGACGGCAAAGGTGGGAGATAAGGAAAACGGCTGTATCACGAATACGGCAATTCAGGTGGCTTCGGAGCCCAATCAGATATCCTTTGCGGTAAATAAGGCCAATTACACGCATGACATGATAATGGAAACAAAGAAATGCAATATTTCCGTTATAAGTGAATCGGCTGATTTTGAACTGTTTAAGAGATTTGGATTCCAGTCGGGACGTGATGTTAACAAATTCGAGGGATTTACGGATTATAAGTATTCTCCGAATGAGATTCCATATGTTACCAAAGGAACCAACGCATATTTCTCGATTTATATTCAACAGACGGTTGATCTTGGATCGCATACGCTGTTTATAGGCGTTCCTGTTGCGATGGAAGTGCTTTCGGATGAGGCATCCGCAACCTATGCTTATTACCAGAGCAATATAAAGCCCAAGCCCGAGGCTGTAGGCAAGACCAAGGACGGACAGACGGTATGGCGCTGCAAGATATGCGGATACGAATATGTTGGTGAAGAGCTTCCTGAGGACTTCATCTGCCCGATATGCAAGCATCCCGCAAGCGATTTTGAGAAGGTTATAAAATAATGCTGCAGCATGACAAATAGATTTATCTATGACTTTCTGAATGCAAACAGGGAAATGCATTCAGAAATCATGCGTTCCACATGACACGTCTCTGCTTTCAGCAGAGCCTGGTCCGGTACGAATACCGAATTTCTGATGAAATTCGCTATTCTATAGAATATCGAATTCACAATGATACGTCCCTGCCGGCCACTTGCCGGCAGGGATGTTTGCTATTTGAAAAATTGAATATAGATCCTGGTTTCAAAGCGTTACCGCATTGAAAGTCTTGTTGATCAAAAAAAATTAGTTAAGCAGGGCAAAGATATATTGAATCATTTTTGGAAAAATTGTGTTGAAATAGAGGGATATATTCCACAATTTTGTGGGGTTGACGACGATAGGATTTTGTAATTCTATCTTTGATTCTGATTGAAAAATGTAGTAATAAGATGTAATATAATTATAAAGTAGTAATAACAAGTAATAAGAACACGAACTAGTAATAAGATGTAAGATGATGATTCTGGCTGGAGGAGAAGTAAGAGATGAATAATCCGTTTAGTCTTGACTTTGGAGCAGAACCTTATTTAATGATTCCCAGATTTAGCGAACAGACAAAGATAATGGACACATTTTTGTCTGATAACCCGTCCTCTCATATTTTTCTGTTGGTGGGAGTAAGGGGATCCGGAAAAACCGTTTTGATGACTTCGATTTCGCATAAGATCAGGGAGCAGGAAGGCTGGATACATGTTGATCTCAATCCGGAAGGAGATATGCTTAATGAATTGGCGGCAGAGCTAATCAGAAAGACCAATAAAAGATTTCCGCGTCTTAAATTGGAGGTGTCTTTAAAGAGTGTAAACATTTCGGCTGAAACAGTTGAAAAATATAATGATATTCAGGTTGATCTGGACAATATACTTGAAAAGCTGAAAAAGAAGAACATCCGTATTCTAATTACAATTGATGAAATCCACAACTCAAAGGATGTCCGCATGTTCACAGGTTTTTTCCAACATTGTATCAGAGAGAAATTCCCTGTATTTGTGTTGACGACCGGTCTTTATAAGAATCTTCGTTCGCTGCAGAATGATCGCTCTCAGACATTTTTAAAGCGGGCACCCCGTATCGATCTGGGGCCATTAAGCCAAATCAGGATTGCACAGAAATATGAGGAAATTTTTGGATTGGATTCAGGTCAGGCAGCTGAAATGGCAGGGTTAACCAAGGGATATTCATATGCGTTTCAAATGTTGGGATATCTGGTGTATGATGCCGGGAAAAATCAGGTTGACAAAGGAATTCTGAATGAATATAAGGTAAATCTGTTTGAAAACTCGTATGAGAAAATATGGGAAGAACTATCGGAGGGTGAGAGAACGCTGGTAACGGCAATTGCCAGGTCGATTCCTGAGTCTGATGTAAAGAAGATCAGAGAATCCATATCCTTTGATTCGAATACATTCTCAACATATAAGGATACACTGAATAAATGTGGGTTATTGAGTAATAGATCTGCCTACGGTCAGGTTGAATTCAGCCTCCCGTTTTTTGAGGAATATGTGGATGTATATTCCTGAAATAAGATGATTAATAGAATTCAATCAAGAATACTTGACGGATGTGTGTTAAAGTTATATATTATTTTCGTTGAGCAAAGGCGCTCTGAACTTAGTTTCAGAGCGCCTTATTCTTTTTTGTAAGACAGGTACGATAATGGATGTGCCGTGTCACTGTATTTATGCGGAATCATTATGCGCAGTTATGCAAGTATAAATGGATTATAAAAACGAAATATTATTACAAGGAACCTGAAGCTTTATGATAAAAAGGAGACCGGCAATGAAGATTGAATTCACCAAAATGCATGGATGCGGCAATGACTATGTATATATAAACGGCTTTACGCAAAGGATTGAGCAGGAGAAAAAGAAGGATTTCGTTATAAGGGTCAGTGACAGGCATTTCGGGATAGGCTCGGATGGAGTTATCTTCATAAATCCCTCTGATATAGCTGATTTTGAGATGGAAATGTATAATGCCGACGGGTCGAGGGCGGAGATGTGCGGCAACGGAATAAGGTGTGTGGCTAAATATGTCTACGACCATGGAATGACAGATAAAAATGATATTACGATCGAAAGCTTTGGTAAGATAAAGCCTATAAAAATAACAGATGTAAACGGGACGGCTGAGCTCATCCGTGTTGATATGGGGGAGCCTGAGCTGCGTGCTGAATATATACCTGTGAAATGTGGTGCTTCGGATTCTTTATCTTCTGAAGATGCGGAATCTCGTATATTGTCGGAAACTGCGATTGAGCAGGAAGGACTGGATGGGAAAACTAAAACCCTTGTTGTCGATGAGCCGATTACTTCAAATGGAGTGGAATACAGGATAACCTGTGTGTCGATGGGCAATCCGCATGCTGTGATCTTTATGGATCCTGACGGACTGGATATTGAAGCTGACGGACCGGGACTTGAAAATCATCCCGTTTTTCCTAACCGCGCCAATATCGAGTTCGTAAGGATAGATAACAGAAGTAATGCTCATATGAGGGTATGGGAGAGAGGGACAGGTGAGACTCTTGCCTGCGGAACCGGATGTTGTGCTACGGCAGTGGCATGTGTGCTTAATGGTCTAACCGACAGAAAGGTAACTGTTCACGTGCTCGGGGGCGATATCGTTGTTGAATGGAGCGAAGAGGATAACCATGTTTATATGACGGGACCGGCGAAAACCGTATTTGATGGGACTATTGAACTTTAGAAACTTTAATCCTGTGCACCGGAAACCGAAGAATGGGAGAAGATAAAAGACTAAAACAGAAATTATAAAAGGATAAAGAGAAAAATAAAGCATAGAAACAAAATATAGAAAAAGAAATAGAAACGGAAAAAGGGAATAAAGAGGAATAGTAAGAAAAAAAGAAAGGATGCAGTCATGGTAAGGATCAATGATAACTATTTAAAGCTAAGGGGCAGCTATCTGTTCTCGACGATAGCAAAGAAGGTGAATACATTCGTAAAGGAGAATCCCGATAAGGAGATAATCCGTCTCGGAATAGGAGATGTTACCCGGCCGCTCACACCTTCGATAACGGATGCTCTTCATAAGACAGTCGATGAAATGGGCAAGGCGGAGACCTTCCGGGGATATGCTCCGGATCTTGGCTATGAATTCCTTAGAAATGCTGTTTCCGAAAATGACTATAAGGCACGGGGATGTGATATTGCTCCGGATGAGATATTCATATCCGACGGTGCGAAATGTGATTCGGGAAATATTCAGGAGATATTCTCGGTTGATAACAGTATTGCTGTCTGTGATCCCGTATATCCCGTGTATGTGGACTCCAATGTTATGGCAGGAAGAGGAGGAGAGTATAACGAGATTACGGAAGGATACTCCGATATCATATATATGCCATGCGTTATTGAAAATAATTTTGCCCCACAGCTCCCGGCAAAGGTACCGGATATAATATATCTGTGCTTCCCGAACAATCCCACAGGCGCGGTTATCAGTAAGGATGAGCTTCAGAAATGGGTAGATTATGCAAATGAAAACGGTTCTGTCATTATCTTTGATGCGGCGTATGAGGCTTATATAAGAACAGAGGGTGTACCGCACAGCATATACGAATGCAAAGGAGCGAGAACATGCGCTATAGAATTGCATTCTTTCTCCAAGAATGCCGGATTCACGGGTGTGAGGCTTGGTTATACGGTTATACCCAAGGATCTTGAGAGAGGCGGCGTTTCCTTGCACAGATTATGGGCAAGAAGACATAGTACGAAATATAACGGAGCGCCCTATATAGTACAGCGTGCCGGTGAGGCGGTTTATTCAAAAAAAGGAAAAAAGGAAATAAAGGGTCTGGTTGATTATTATATGAATAACGCAAGTTATATACTGGATGGTTTAAGAGGAGCCGGTTATACTGTTTCAGGCGGAGTGGATGCTCCTTATATATGGCTTAAGACTCCGGAGGGAATGAGCAGCTGGGAATTCTTTGATCATCTTCTTATCAATGCAAATGTTGTGGGAACGCCCGGATCAGGCTTTGGAGCACATGGAGAGGGTTACTTCCGTCTGACAGCCTTCGGCAGCCACGAGAATACGAAACGGGCAGTTGACAGAATTAAGGCCTTGTGATGCTGAGCTAAAACCGTAATTGTATTAGAAATTGCATTATTTATCTGAATATTTAGTATATATGTTCTGTTCTGAAATCTCCTTTGGTGGTATAATAATACAGTATTCCAAAGGAGATTTTGTATATTCTTATTACTTAAGTATGAATCATAGAACAATTCTTTAATCATAGAAGTATGACTTTCTAAATGCAAGCAAGGAAATGCATTCAGAAAAAGTATATTTTGAAAGGACTATTCAGCCTTATAGAATGGAAAGACAGATGAACAGTACATCTAAGACAGGAAAACTGTATGTAGTGGGTCTCGGACCGGGTAATGAGGGCGGGATGACGATAAGGGCAAGGAGAATATTGGATGAATGCCGGATTATTGTCGGTTATAAGACATATATAGATCTTGTAAAGAGTATTTTGAATGCATACATAACGGATATTAATTCGGATTCATCTTCATATCCTGATAAGACAGTGACATATAATATAAACTGTGAAGACAGTAAGAGAAATATACCAGATATTAACGATATAATCGGAAATGAAGATAATACAGACAATGCAGGCAGTAAAGATAAAGTAACAGTAAGTTCAGATAATGGTAATGATAGTATATACAAAGGAATCGGAATTAGCGCAAAAGTAAAGAAATATATAGAGACCGGTATGCGGCAGGAAGCGGAAAGATGCAGGCTGGCCCTGGGGACAGCTTCTGACGCCGGAGAACCTGTATGCATGGTATGCAGTGGAGATTCCGGTATTTATGGAATGGCAGGTATTATACTGGAATTAGCACCAAAGTATCCCGATGTGGAAGTGGAGGTCATCCCAGGTGTGACGGCAGCTCTGTCCGGATCGGCGCTTTTGGGAGCGGCTGTGGGGCATGACTGTGCGATAATAAGCTTAAGCGATCTGCTGACTCCTGCAGAGGTAATTGAGAAGCGCTTAAGGGCTGCTGCGGAGGGTGATTTTGTCCTATGTCTTTACAATCCCGCAAGCAGGACGAGAACGGACCATCTTAAGAGGGCATGCGAAATATTGCTTTCATATAAAGATAAGGATACCGTGTGTGGCTGCGTGAGAAATATCGGACGTGATGGTGAAAGTATCAGTGTAATGACGCTTGATGAGCTTAAGGACGTACAAGCAGATATGTTTACTACTGTTTTTATAGGGAACAGTATGACGAAAAACATAGACGGCTATATGGTGACACCAAGGGGATATAAAACAGCAGACTCCCCGTCATAAGGAAAATTTATAGCCTTATGAAATTTGTGATAACGGATGCATACTGCAATCGGTACCAATTATGGCACATTCCGGGAGATTATGGCAATGCGAAGACTGGTGATCGGTTCTAATAAGAGCGGCGGTGGCAAGACGACCTTTACCTGTGGGTTGATAAGGGCGTTTATGAACCGGGGCCTTAAGGTTTCGTCAAGGAAGTGCGGCCCGGATTATATCGATCCCATGTTCCACAGAAGGGTACTGGGTATAGAGACAGGGAATCTTGACCCGTATTTTGTCAATGATGAAACACTCAGGTATCTGGCCGTTAATGGGAATGAGGACTGTGATATCGAGATAATAGAAGGAGTAATGGGTTATTACGACGGTGTGGGAGGCACCACTGTACGAGCCAGTACCTATGAGGTGGCACGTATCACAGGCTCACC
>JAILNV010000246.1 GCA_024691125.1 Lachnospiraceae bacterium
AGTGAGAGGATAAAAGACTATATATCACAAATTGGGAATCCGTACTGTTATCTTGAGGGGAAAACTGTTGTAAAGATCTCTTTCGCAGATACGGACCGGACAATCGAGGACTGTATACATGCATATTTGAGCGGAATCTGAAAAATCGGATTGCAAAACATATTTTGTTATGTTACTATGAGGGCGGTCAAAGAAATAGCGAATATTGAAACATGGTAGCGTCCCCGAAATGGGATGTATGTTTATGATGGTATGCCTCGGTTTTTCGGTTTGTTTACAAGCAACTTGGAGAGAAACGGAGGTATTTTTATGTCTGAAAAAGTGTATCGGACAGCGATATATGCAAGGCTGTCCAAAGACGACGGTGACAAAGCAGAGAGTAACAGCATAGTAAGTCAGAGAGGCTTGTGTGAGGAGTACATCACAAAGCACAGAGATCTTGAACTGGTAGAAACATTCGTCGATGATGGGTACAGCGGAGTTGACTTTAATAGACCCGATTTTAGAAGACTAGAAGAGGCTGTACGGACAAATAAAATAGATGCAATAGTCTGTAAGGATCTTAGCCGCTTTTCTAGGAATTATATTGAAGGTGGGCGGTATCTAGAAAAAATCCTTCCTGCGCTTGGTGTAAGGTTTATTGCCATTAATGACAATTACGATACTCTGACGGGGGATCCTTCGGTTAATTCCTTTATTATCCCCTTTAAGAATCTCATAAATGACTCGTATTGTAAGGACATATCAGTCAAGATACGTACGAACCTTGATGTAAAGAGGCGCAAGGGTGAATTTGTAGGTGCTTATGCTCCGTATGGATATAAAAAGGATCCTGAAAATAAGAACAAACTTATTGTTGATGAATATGCCGGGGATATCGTTAGGAAGATTTTTTCTATGTATAAGGATGGACTGAGCGTATGTCAGATAGCAGCCCATCTTAACAAGATGGGTGTGCTTTCACCTATGGAATATAAGATCTCAGAAGGTGTGAATTATAATACAACTTTCAGAAAATCCGCTGTCGCAAAGTGGTCGTATAGGGCTGTGAAGAGGATACTCACCAACGAGGTATATATAGGTGTGCTGGCGCAGGGTAAACGCGGAACGCCGAACTATAAGGTACGTGTTGTACAAAACAGGGATGAGAATAAATGGATAAGAGTTGAGGATGCACATGAGGCTCTGATAACTCACGATGATTTTATGGCAATAAAAACCATGCTCGGTCGGGATATGCGGTCTACAGGTGCTGACTCAGAGGACAACCTTTTCTCCGGGTTCATTTACTGTGCGGACTGTGGACAACCTATGACAAGAAAAATGGTGCCTTGCGGGAATAAGCGGTATTACTATTATGTTTGCTCAACTAATAAGCGACATGAAGGCTGCACTACGCACAGTATCAGTACTAGAGAAGTTGAAACAGCTGTTACTAATGCAGTTAAATCACAGATATCCAATGTGCTTGACTTGTCGGAAACACTTGCCTATATAGACCGGATGCCGTTAGGCGACCTTGTGACATCCAGTTACAAGTCACAGATTACTAAGTTGGAGAAGGAGTTAGACAGGTGTTTGAAGATGAAGCTCCGTCTATATGAGGATCTTTCGGATGGAATCATTAACAAAGAGGAATATGCTGACTTTCGTAATCGATATACAGCAATGATCGAAGATAAAACGTCAGCACTTGAAAGGGTTAGGCGTGAATACGAGGCTTCAGAGATATCCGGAGACGTTGAGAGGGCATGGATAACGTTGTTTCGAAAGTATGAAGGTATAAATGAACTCGACAGACGTACTCTTATGTTCCTTGTTGATAAGATCTTTGTGTATGAAAAACACGTTGTTGAAGTCTCGTTCAAGTACAAGGATGAGTATCAGTGGGCGTATGAACTCGTCAAGAGTAATGAGGATATCATAAATAAAAACATAGACCACATAGGGAGGAATGAAAGCCTTATAGCAATGGATCGTGAGGAGGAGTGACAATGGGAAGGATAAGCAGGAGAAATATTGACAAGACTATTCAAGAAACGCCCCTAACTATGGAGGTTGTACCCACTGCTATATATGCAAGACTGTCGATAGAAAACAGTGGAAAGGATGATGATGGAGCCGCAATTGAGAACCAGATAGATGTTTGCAAAGAATACATAAACGATATGTCGGATCTTAAGCTTGTCAAAGTATATAAAGATAATGGATGGACAGGTACGAATATGAATAGGCCGGCTTTTGACGAACTTATGGCAGATGTTGAGTCAGGATTAATAAGGGCGGTTGTTGTGCGGGATCTGTCAAGGTTAGCTAGGAACTATATAGAATCCGGAACATATCTGGAGAGCGTTTTCCCGGAGCTGAATGTCAGATTCATATCTGTTAAGGAGAAATATGACAGCCTTAAAACAGACGGAACCAATGAAAGCCTGATGGTACCGCTTCAAAATCTGATAAATGACTTGTATGCCAAAGATATTTCAAAAAAGGTGGAAAGCGCTCTACATGCGCAGATGGAAGAAGGGAAATTCAAATGGAGGGCAATTCCGTATGGCTACAAGATGAATGATGATCATACAAATATTATACCAGATGAGGAAACGGCTCCGTTTATACAGAGTATGTTTCAATGGTATGCAGACGGAATATCGTTTGTAAATATAGCTTGCAAGCTTGATGTGGAAAACGCACCTAAGTATAAGAGGGGCGATAAAAGAAACATGAACTTGTGGAACCCGGCCTCCATTCATAATATGCTCCAGAATCCGGCATACATAGGCAAAAGAATAATCGGACGCAGTCACAGAGCCTTATATAAAGGGATCAAGAATGAAAAAGTACCTGAAACTGAATGGTATGTAACAGACAATGCGCATGAACCGCTTGTATCGACAGAACTTTTTGAAAAGGTAAATATGATACTTACAAAGAATTCAGAGAAATGGATTGAAAGTGTTAAACATACGGAGAATGAGCGGGCCAAACTTGTTAACAATTTTAAAGGAAAGATTTTCTGCGCAGACTGCGGGTACGGCATGTATTTCCACAGACACTGCTTCGAAGGCAAATATTGGCGTGCAGACTATTACTGCAGTTCAAAGCAATCAAGGAAGTGGATTAACTGTACATCTCATTATATAAATATGAAAACATTGAATGAAAAAGTCTTGGAAGCATTGAAGTTACAGATAAAACTGGCAGTTAATTATGAGGATATGATTAAAAGGCTAGGATGTAGCGACAAAGCACAGAAGGTAAGAAATAGGCTTAATGATACTATCAAAGGTCTTTCGATAAAGGCCGGGAATATCCAGAATAGAAAGATAAGGCTTTACGAGGATTACATAGAAGGAATTATAGATGAAGAAGAATACCTCTACATGAAATCCGCTTATGAGCGTGAATACGACCAGCTAAACCAACAGCTTGAATCCTGCATAAAAAAAAGAAACGAGTATATAGAAGCTTTTTCATCGGAAAATAAATGGATAAAGATGATGAAGAGTATACGGAGTAAAAAGAAACTGACAAAGGAAGTGGTAGATGCAACGATTGAAAAGGTGACAGTATACGAGGGAGGCAGGATTGAAATCACTATGAAATATCAAGACATATTTGACCTGACCAAGAGCTATATAACAGAGTTCAGCGTACAGGAGGAAGCATCAAATGGATGACAGTGTAAGGATAGCCATATATATAAGATTATCTTCTGCCGATGAAGAAACCGGAAAGCATAAGGATGAAAGCAATAGTGTAATAAACCAGAGAAACCTTATAAACTGTTTTCTCGATGATAGTGATGAACTGCGACATTATAAAAGAACTGAATTTGTAGATGATGGGTATACCGGAACAAATACAGACCGACCGGCGTTTAAAAGTATGATCAGCAGGATAAGGGATGGGAAATATAATCTCTGCATAACAAAAGATTTTTCGAGGTTTTCAAGGAATTATATTGAAATGGGAGATTACCTTGAGTGCGTGTTTCCCTTCTTGAATGTCCGTTACATATCGATCAATGATGGATACGACAGCCAAGATTATAAAGGGACGACTGGTGGACTGGATGTTGTTATGAGGGCTTTAGTTTATGACGCATATAGCAAGGATCTTTCGGTCAAGGTGAAAACTGGCATGCGTCAGAGCCGTATGAAAGGTAATAGAACTTCAGGAACTCCAGCCTATGGGTATATGCCTGATCCTAAAAAAAGAGGCAGGGATATAATAGATCCCGAAACCGCTCCTGTTGTGCGCAGGATCTTTGATGAAGCACTGGCAGGGAGAAAGCCGAGCGCGATTGCAAAGGGTTTAAATGAAGATGGAGTAAAGACCCCTTCACAACATTTCGCAGAACTATATCCTGAGAACAGAAAGTATAGGAATCTATCCGAAAAACAGGCATGGACAAATGGAATGATATATCCAATACTGCATCGTCTGTTGTATACAGGTGCATCAGTTGGAGGAATGACAAAAAAGCCGTCTCCGTGTTCAAAGTATAACATCAAAACCTCACGCGAAGAATGGATAATCGTACAAGATATACATCCCGCTATAATAACAGTTGAGGAATATGAAAAAGTACAGTCAATGTTTGATTTGGAGAAGGTGCCTGAAAGAACTCCAAGGTCTTATCCATTAAGGTCACTAGTTTATTGCGGAAATTGCGGAAGACATATGAATAGAATGACAAGAGTGGATAAATTCTATTGTCTTTATGGGCACCATGGCGGACATGAGGGATGCAAAGGAATCATCTCCCCTCGTATGTCTGACATGGAAAAGATTGTTTTGAATGCTATAAAGGGTTGGATCGAGCAAAATGAAATGGAGTTTAAGAACAGTGAAAATCAACATTTTAAAAAGATGCAGGAAAAAAAGAAATGCAGATTGGGCGTTCGAGAACAGGAAGAACAGCTGAGATTTCTTAAACGTAATAAGCTATTAATATACGAGCAGTACAGCGATGGCATTTTGAGCAAAACGGAGTATCTGCAAAAAAAGGCTTCTATTGACGAAGAAATAAAAGAATTCGAGGATCCAAAAGAAAGAATTAGAATTGCAACGCTGGAAGGTGAGGAAACATTTGTATCTTCTGAAAAAGATGCACTTTGCAGAGCTTTCGGTGATGAAGAAAAGTTGACTTATGAAATGGCCCATGCCTTTGTTGAGAAAATAATTGTTTATCGTGACGAGAGACTTGAGATTGTATGGAAATATAAGGATAATACTAAAGGCGTTGCAGATAAGAATACATAATTACGGGTAAGTCTGACTAAAGTGAATAAAATGAGATTTTTTTTGGTTTCTACTTGACACAATGAGACATTGTACAGTTGGGCCAGTCGGCTCTGCAGGTGAGGATATGAGTGAGCTGAGTGATAAAGAATTACTGCTCCTGTCTAACTGGGTTTACGTTGACAGGAGTACGGAGTATGGAACCATAGGTGAAATGCTTGATTCGTGCAGAAATAAAGACGGCGAGATAACGGCCGAGATGCTAAGCGGGTTTAGTATCGGCGGCTGTATGTCCGCCGGAGACTGTGCCGAAATAATGCGGGAAATGGACGGCTGCCCGGAGAATTTCAGAAATCTGCGCGCGGTAAGAGCGATCGATGCGGGAGGAATACGCGGAGTATGTTATGAAGATCCTTCCGACAGCAGTAAAGCAACCGTGGTTTTCCGCGGTACGGGTGGAGAGTATGATGCATGGGCGGATAATTTCAGGGGCGAATATATGACCGAAACCGAAATGCAGAAGCTTGCGGATGATTTCGTCAGATATGACTGCGGAGTATATGATGAACTGACAGTTTCCGGACATTCCAAAGGCGGAAACATGGCTCAGTATGTTGCGGTAAGAAACAGAGACCGGGTGAATGCCTGTGTATCGTTCGACGGACAGGGACTTGGTAATAAAGCCATTGAAACATACGGATATGAGGCTGAAGAAGCATCCCCGGTAATCAGATCGATAGCCGGGGATAAGGATTATGTGAATATTCTGCTTAACCCTGTTGCGTCCGAAAGAAGGTTTGTGAATATTGATACCAAGGGAATGAAGGGAGCGGATATGGCTGTCGCATTTCACAGTTCATATCTGCTGTATAAGAGCTGCGAATTCGACGGGGAAGGTAATATAGTCAATTATGCAAAACAGAATATACTCATATCCGGAATAGCCGACTCCCTGCACAGGCTTGTAAATGCCCTTGATATGCTTCCGGGGAACGGTAATAAACGGTGTACCGAGCTGATAGGCTCTTTGGTGGCTGCCGGGATGTCGGAGAATATAGGCGATGAGAATGAAAAGAAAAGGATATCCGAAGCTGCCAAAGGTGTAAGGCGGTATTTCGGTGCACTGTCAATGCTTTGGATGGGAGAATCCGACAACGGAGTGTCTGTAGTGACAGAAAGCTTATATGTGGATACGGGTAAGCTGCAAAACTGTGTGATGCAGCTTAGAGAAGCCGGTCAAGGAGTGGACGAAACAGCCGGTAAGGTTGCGGAAATTAGGAACAGACTGAACTATAAAGCCGCTTCAAGGCTTGCGGTCGAGATCAAACTGAGAAAGCAGGAGAACAGACTGAATGATCTGGCGGAACGGATAGGTAATTGCGCGGATGCGCTGGATGCTGTCACCTATCTTTATAAAGTGTGTGAAGAAAAGACGTGCGGGGAAATAGCGGGAACCGTGTTTGGATGATCAGTCATAATCATATCCGTGAGATGAAAGAAAAAGGGAAAACATTTTGTCCCATGAATGTTCTATGGATTTATCCATTGTGAATATTGTAAGCGATACGGCGGTAGTGCAGGTGAGTGTACTGCCGTCATATTTTATATTTACATTGAGTGAGCTTATCTGATTGGAATTAAAGGCTGTATCAAGCCCGGCAAGGAACCGGTCCACGTTTTCGGGAGCAAGGCAGAGTCTGACCCTGAATGACAGAGGGAGTTTTCTGCCCTTGATGCAGTTATAACAGAAGCTCTTGGCCGATTTCCATCGTATCATCTCTTCCGAAAAGATACGCCCTTCATTAATAGCGGTCTGCTTTAGATCGCTCAGTTCTTCTTCGGTGTAGAAATCCCTGTTTATATGTCCGTCGATTGTATAGGTGTTTCCTGTCATGATGACGGCTTCGCCCAAAAGAAACTGGTCAAATGCGGTTTCTTTTTCCGACAGGAGACCGGTCATGAACTGAGCTGTATTCTTGATCGTATAAAGCTGCATATCAGTCCTCAGAGAATTTTGATATCAATGGGTATTACATAAAGAGCAAGAAGCACGAGCAGTACCTGTACACCGAGGATTACGGGCATCCCGATGTAAAACCGAGGCTTCTGTGTTTTGTGTCGAAACAGATACATACCGAGAAGACAGCCTGCGCTGCCCCCGAACAGAGCAATCGTGAACAGAGTTGCTTCGGGGGTGCGCCATGCCTGTCTTTTGGCTTTCTGCTTGTCGACAAAGAAATATATGAATCCAAGCAGATTGACAAATATGAGATAAATACCAATAAGCGTTTTTACATCTGAAGGATCTATGCTGATCATTCGTTTTTGCAGGCCTCCTGCATTTTAAGAGCGCGAACCTTGCATGAAAGACCGAAGAGATTTATGAAGCCCTCGGCATCATGATGGTCATAAAGATCGCCTGTTGTAAAGCTTGCGATGCTTTCGTTATAGAGTGAGTAGGGTGAAGTAGTACCGGCCTTGATGATATTTCCCTTGTAGAGCTTGAACTTAACTTCACCTGTTACATATTTCTGGGTTGATTCGATGAATGCCTGGATGGCTTCACGAAGAGGTGTGAACCATTTGCCCTCATAAACTATCTGAGCGAATTTATTGCCAAGATCTGCCTTCAATGCATAGGTGTCACGGTCAAGTATAAGCTCTTCGAGCTGCTGATGAGCTTCATACAGGATGGTTCCGCCCGGGGTTTCATAGACGCCGCGGCTCTTCATTCCCACAACACGGTTCTCCACTATGTCTATGATACCGATTCCGTGCTTGCCGCCAAGACGGTTTAATTCAGTAATGATATCGGCAACCTTCATCTTCTTTCCGTTAATTGAAACGGGTGTTCCGGCTTCGAATTCCATGGTAACATATTCACCTTCCTCGGGAGCTTTCTCGGGAGTAGTTCCGAGAACGAGGAGATGCTCGTAGTTGGGCTCATTGGCAGGATCCTCGAGCTCGAGTCCCTCATGGCTTATATGCCAGAGATTCCTGTCACGTGAATAGCTTGAATCAGCAGAGAAAGGAAGGTTAATGCCATGAGCGCGGCAGTATTCGATCTCTTCCTCGCGTGAGCTCATTGTCCACTTGTCGTTTCTCCATGCTGCGATTATCTTAAGGTCCGGAGCCAGAGCCTTGATCCCGAGCTCGAACCTTATCTGGTCATTCCCCTTACCTGTTGCACCGTGACAAATGGCGGTAGCACCTTCCTTGCGGGCGATTTCAACCAGCTTCTTGGCTATTACCGGGCGTGCCATTGAGGTACCGAGAAGATATTTGTTCTCATATACGGCATGAGCCTTAACGCAGGGCATTATAAAGTCCTCAGCAAATTCATCGGTAAGATCCTCAATATAGAGCTTGGATGCTCCCGATGAGAGGGCTCTTTCCTCAAGCCCTTCAAGCTCCTCTGCCTGTCCGCAGTTACCGCAGACGCAGATAACGTCATAGTCGAAATTCTCCTTGAGCCAGGGAATAAGCGCGCTGGTATCGAGTCCGCCCGAGTAGGCCAGTATAACCTTTTCCTTCATTATATATGTCCTCCTGAGTATATTATGTTGATGCTTATGTGATCTGTTTTCTTCAAGCGTAATAAAGAATACAACAATTAAATGGGAAATGCAAGCATAATCTTGCATAAAAAATCAAAAATTTTAATTTGATACGAAATAATC
>JAILNV010000249.1 GCA_024691125.1 Lachnospiraceae bacterium
TTCTGCATTTTAATTCTTGCTGCATTAATCTATATGATAAGAAGGGCTCTTTTAGGAAAGATTGAGGCTTTCGTTTTCGCAATGTTTTATCTGGTATATATCCTTACGGGACTAATGGAAGTTGTATGGGTTCCGGGACAACTTGAATTGATTCTATTGTTCTTTGCACCATTGTTTTTTGATATGAAAAATGTATCTTCGGAAGTGAATAATGCATAAGTTATTGAAATCTCTAATCGAATTATCTAAAGTTCTTATAACTGTACTCATCTGTTCTGTTATTGCAGTTTGTCTGATGACATTGGCGTTTATGATTCCAATGAACAGAGAGAATCTGGAAACTTCAGTGAATCTAGGCGTTCAAGAAGGCTACTATGTAGATGCATTGGAACATATTCCGAGTTTGGAAAAGTATTTCTCACAGTTTCAACCCGGTACTATGACTGTGGCAGATGATGTCAGAGGATTTCACATGGCTGAGGATCATGAAGGATTCAATGCCCTGGAAAATGCTCTTTACTGTAATGATTATCCCAGATACTGGCATGGTTATGTGATGATCATGCGTCTCCTTTTTCTCTTTTTTGATTATAAAGAGATGCGATTTATTAACCTGATATTCCAAGCGTTTTTGGCTCTGTGCATTTTCCAGATTCTCAGAGAAAAAGGTGAAAAGAAGATATCCTGGTTTTCACTGATCTGGTATATCTTTATGATGCCAATATCTGTGGCGTGCTGTCTTGTGTATGGTTGTGTTGTTGACGCTATATTCGCACTTACTATATTTGTCATGCTTAAGGGTGATAAAATTTGGAATAACCATTCCAAACTGGGCATTTCTTTCTGCGTGATCGGGTGCATTGTCTGTTTCTTTGATCTATTGATCTTTTCGCCAATGGGATGGGCTATGCCTCTTGCCATGATCGTCATACTATATGGCAAGAATGATTCTGTTATTCATAATTTAATCAAGACTGTATGGTCAGCTGTTAGCTGGTTTCTTGGGTATGGTCTGTTCTGGATACTGAAAATGCTCTATGCCCAATTGATCATCGGAGACAAGATTGAAGTAAATGTTTTTCGTGGTGCACTTAGCGAAGCTGTTTGGAGTGCAGCTAAGAAGGACACGGAAGCAGTTGGTTTGTTTGCTAAGATTGCAGACAGGTGGTCTGCTGTTCAAACTAACTATACACACTATAGTTATACTATCTATGCTCTATTGATTTTAATCATGTCATTGGTGGTGATTATATGGTTCATTAAGATGGGGACAAATGTGAAGGGGGAATCCCGTCTACTTCCTCTTTTGATAGTCACATCTTCGCCTGTTATATGGGTATTTGTGATCAATACCGCTACAAAAGCGCATCATTGCTTCGATTATAGACTTATGAGTACGGAAATATGTTGTTCCGTTGTCATGATCATTCTGTCTATAAACTTTTCTAATAGAAAATTTGTGATAAGAGAATGCTTTAAGAGAATATGTGTGATTGTCGGATTACTTGCTATAGGAATAATCCTTGCTATGCAGATCAGGGAATCACAGTATAGTATGAATGCTGACAAGCTGGGAATGCAGGACATAGTCATTTCCGATGCTGATGTTTTGCTGATGGATTTTAGTCCTGCTTTTAATGAGGTTGCTAAATTAGGACTGTCTGTAACTCCTGAATCCGATAAGGGCGAAATCAAGCTCATGCTCATTGAAGAAGGAAATGTCATTAAAGAAGTTTCCGCACCGATGTCTGATTTTATCGAAAGCAGCTGGCAGATGTTAGATGTTGATTGGAAACTTTCAAATAGAAGAATGTATGAATTGGGTATTCAGGCAATCAACGCGGATGAGACAGTGACTGTTACTGTTCTCCCCTATATAACCGGTGGAACTATTTCTGAACTTGGAAATATAGTGATGAATTCGGAAAGCTTGGATTGTCAGCTCGTAAGCTGGGTAGAATACAGCAGAAGACCATCAAATAAAAATGTGCTGACTTATGGTATGATTATTTCCGGATATTTAAGCGCATTCACATTAACTATTTTTTCAATGATCAGATATAACAAACAAGATAAATCGGTGGCATCATGACTGAATCAAAAACTCATATCAATCTGAATGAAAAAACAATACTGGTTACAGGATCTCCGGGATTTATCGGGGCGAATCTCGTGCTTAGACTTCTTTCGGATTCTTCCCTTATGAAGAGTGGCAGGATCATTTCATTTGACAATATGAATGATTATTATGATCCTGCACTCAAAGAATATCGTCTTTCACTGATTGATAAGGCTGCAGAAAGCAGTGAGATAGAACACGTCTTTGTAAAAGGGAATATTGCTGATAAGAAACTGGTCGATAAGATATTTGATGAATATCATCCGGAGATTGTGGTTAATCTTGCGGCTCAAGCCGGAGTCAGGTATAGCATTGAGCATCCGGATATATACATGGAGTCCAATATCATAGGATTCTTTAATATTCTCGAAGCGTGCAGACATTCCTATGACAGGGGAGATTCGGGGGTTGAGCATTTGGTTTACGCTTCCTCTTCATCGGTATATGGAGGAAATAAAAAAGTTCCTTTCAATACGGATGATAATGTTGACCATCCGGTATCTCTTTATGCCGCAACTAAAAAGAGTGATGAATTACTGGCTCATAGTTATTCGAAATTATATGACATCCCCTCGACGGGATTGAGATTCTTTACTGTATATGGTCCTGCGGGAAGACCCGATATGTTCTATTTTTCCGCAACTGAGAAATTATGCCGTGGTGAAATAATCAAAATTTTTAACAACGGTAATATGAAGCGTGACTTCACTTATATTGATGATATAGTTGAAGGGATTGTAAGGGTTATGCAAGGCGCTCCTGAACGAAAAACCGGTGATGACGGCCTTCCCGTTCCTCCTTATGCACTCTATAATATAGGAGGCGGCACCCCCGAGAATCTCCTTGATTTTGTGAGTGTTTTGCAGGAAGAATTAGTAAGAACCGGCGTACTGCCTGTAGAGTATGATTTTGAGTCCCACAGAGAATTGGTCGGAATGCAGCCTGGAGATGTTCCTGTAACTTATGCTGACAGTAAGGCGTTGGAAGATGATTACGGTTTTAAGCCTTCTATTGATATCAGGACCGGTCTGAGCAGATTTGCTGAATGGTATAAACAGTTTATTGAAGATAAATAAATTATGTTTTTGACCAACAAACTGATTGAAGTTTTAAAGAATCTTATATTTTTAGGTTTAACTGTTCTATCGGCAGGGATTATTCTCACTTTTTCTCTGGTGGTTATATATTGTATTCCTCTTAATAGAGGAAACTTTGAAGAATCCGTCAGAGTGCTTGAATCTGAGGGCGACAGACCGGATGTTCTTGAGAGAAATACCGGTGACTGGTCCAATGCCGGTGGTTTTGAACCCGGAATAGTATCTACCACCAATGAACTAGCCAATTTATATAGAGCAGGAGGAATGGATGATAAGTCTCCTGTATATAATGCAATAGTTATGGATAGCATTACCTGGGGACCTTATCCCAGATATTGGCATTATTATGCAGGCATTATCAGGCTTTTGCTTCTTGTTTTCGATATCAAGGAGATCAGATTCGTTAATTATATCTTCCAGATGTTGACTGTATTGACAATTATGTGGCTTGTTTCCGAACGGAAGGGCCGTATTTCTTCGCTGCTGTTTTTGCCATAGTGACGTTAAGAAAAGCTTTTACTGACAAAAGGAAACAGATTTCTGAGAAGGAATAACGATATGCCGCAAAGAAAGTATTCAATAGATTTTTTGAAGATCACAGCTACTGTCTTTATCCTGCTGCATCACTATCAGCAGCTGATAGGCGGTGTTTTCCCTGTGGGGATCAATTTCTACGGAGGAAGGTTCAATTTCGGACTGATGGTTGAAATGCTGTTTACTCTGTCGGGTTTTGTTGTCTTTCCCTATATTGCAAAAATTTATTCCGGACTGACTCTTAAGGAGTTTATGACAAAAAGGATAAAGAGGCTTCTTCCGGTCATTGCGATCACCGCGGTTGCTTATCAGGCCTGTGCACTGCTTTATTATGCACTGTTCAGGCATATGGAGTGGTTCTTTGATACCACTCAGCTGTGGGATCTGGTAGTGGCATCAATAGGAATGCAGAGGGGCTGGGTTTTTACGGATATCATCTATGTTAATTATCCGGTATGGTATATCTCCGTGCTTTTGCTGTGCTACCTGATCTTCTGGATCGGAACTAACATCTGCGCAAGACTGCATACGTCCTCCAGATATTTCTGTGTCTTTATGATCCTGTTTGGCATATCAATAAACAGCCTCGGACTTGATCTACCGTTTATGAGTGATTACACGGCCAGGGGATATATATCTTTCTTTGTCGGTGTTTTGATGGGAACGTATTTTTATGAGCCGAAGGTGGAAAAGAAAACCGGAATTACAGCATTGCTGACGGTGTCCGCCTTGTCGGTTATTTATGCACTCAGACCGGAAAGTCTTGAGAATGGATTTAATTACATACTGAGTTTTCTGTTTTATCCTTCGATAATCATTCTGTTTATGACAGAACCTGTGAAGAAATTATTAAGGCATATGATCTGGGGATATCTCTCCGAAGTTACATTCAACAGTTTTATGTGGCATTACACCTCATTTATACTGCTTCTTGCATTCATGGCCAAGGTGTCCGAAGATACGGTATGGTGCTCCCGGGTGGGAATGATCATATGGCTGGTGATCATATTGATCGCCGGGGCGGTTTCAGAGAGACTTTTTTCTAAGATTAATAAGAACCGTAAGAACTGACGCTGCTATGATCCCGATCGGGATCAGTACATAATTGACTACCCTGACTGCACCGATGTATCTTCCGAAGTCGATGATGAGAGCATACTGCAGGAAGAGCATGGGAAGGATATAGCGGATATCCTTTCTGCAGAGGATGAGCAGGATGATCGAGACGGGGAACAGCACGGCACCCTGTATGGCAAGATCCATTATCAGTGCTGCGATAGAACCTCCGCTGACAAGCGATGTCAGGAAGGCGGTCAGGATCTGTCCCGGTACGGATATAAGTGTATTCTTTATGATGAGTTCCCTGCTTCCTGTCTGCAGAAGATACAGGATCATCACACAGATATTGAATATCATATATGCCGGTGAAACGGAAACGGCGAGTCCGTAGAAAACTATCGATGCGATGAACATCGGTAGTTTTTTTCCTCTGACTGAAATGATATACAGGATGCTTCCTATGCCGGAAAGGATCAGACATAAACCATCGGGGGATTTTTCCAGGATGGGATACAGACATGTTGCGGGGATGAACATAAAGCCCGTAAGGAAAGCTCCTGTTGATAGAGCAGGTGATTTCGCTGATGGGATCACAAACGCGGTAATGACAGTCCAGATGATCGCTGCAATGAAGATCAGAACAAGGTGTGTGTATCTTCCGGAGATGCCTTCATAAATGATCCTCAGACCTGTTCTGGGAAT
>JAILNV010000271.1 GCA_024691125.1 Lachnospiraceae bacterium
GCTTACTGCCAGGGTAGAGAACATGGAAGAGTATGATACAGTGATCCTTGCTTTTCCCAACTGGTGGACGACAATGCCAATGGCAGTATTTACATTCCTTGAAAGCTATGATTTCTCAGGTAAGACGATATGTCCGCTGATTACTCACGGGGGAAGCGGGTTTTCAAACTCGCTTAATGACATTAAGCGACTTGCTCTGGGTGCAAGGGTTGCGGAAGGTCTCGCCATAAACGGCGACAACGCAGCAAACTGTGATAAAGAAGTAGAAAAATGGCTTGAAAAAATAGGTTTAAAAGGATGATTAACATTGAAAAGAAAAGTCGTAGCTGATACTATGAAACCACAGTTGCTTAATGCCAATTAAGGAAGGAGATGTATAGCTTATGATTTTACAGGGAAACGAAGATTTAAGAGTAGTCAAAACGATAGAGGGTGTAAAGAGAGCTTTTGAGGAACTGATCTGTGAGAAAGATTACGAAAAAATCACAGTGAAAGAGCTTTGCGACAGGGCGAGACTCAATAAGAAGACCTTTTATCATTATTATGAAACACTGGATGCACTTCTTGCCGAACTTCAGATGGAACTATCGGCGGGATATCTGGAGAGAATCAAGGATTATGAGCTTCCCAAGGATCTGGATAAAGTAAACAGGGAATTCTTCCTATTCTCCGCAGAACAGGGACTGGCATACGAGAAGATAACTTGTAGCGTTACTTATCATTCTATTCGCGATGAAATGGTAGATGATGTTAATGATGCTGGCTGGGGAAAGTCAAGGAAGTATCGGAATCTGTCGGAGTTTGAAAAGAAGCTTCTGATGGGCTTTGTGAATAATGCAGTACTAACTGCATACAGACAATGGGTAGAAAATGGAAAAGAAACGCCTCTTGAGGAAGTGATAGAGATGACAAACCGTATCGTTCTTGGAGGAGTTAACGGATTCTTTAAATGATGAAAAGGGGTGACGCTATTGAAAACAAGGATGTTAAGGAATATTGAAGTATCTGAAGTTGGAATGGGATGCATGGCTTTTTCTCATGGATATGGTCAGATTCCTGAAGAAGAGTATAGTATAGAGGCTATCAGAAATGCTCATGAGCATGGATGTACATTCTTTGATACAGCCGAAGTCTACAGTCCGAACCTCTCGGGCATTGGTCATAATGAACTGATTGTAGGTAAAGCGCTAAAGGGATTTCGAGAGGATGTGGTACTGGCTACCAAGCTGATGCTTCATGGTTTCGGATTTGGAAGTGTATATAAGTCAATACGATCTCATCTGGAAGGCTCCCTTGACAGACTGCAGACGGATTATGTGGATATCTATTATCTACATAGGATGAGTGGAGTGCCGGTAGAAAAGGTTGCAGAAGCCATGGGAAAACTTATGGATGAAGGACTGATCAGAGGTTGGGGACTATCGCAGGTTGATGTAGATGTAATAGACCGGGCACAGAGCGTAACACCACTTGCAGCTATTCAGAATATCTATTCGATGGTTGAAAGAGACTGTGAGGCGAAGATTATACCTTATTGTATGGAGCATAATATCGGTTTTGTTCCATTTTCTCCAATCGCAAGTGGACTTCTTTCCGGAAAGATTACTCCACAGACCCAGTTCGAGAGGAATGATGATGTAAGAAACTGGGTGCCTCAGCTTTCAAGGAGAAATATCGAAGGAAATCAGCCAATCGTGGAGATGCTTAAGAGTTTTGCTGAAAAGAAGAATGTGACTCCTGCACAGATATCCCTGGCATGGATGCTGCACAAGTATCCCAATGTAGTACCAATTCCGGGATCAAAGAATAAGGAGAGGATTATAGAAAATCTGGATTCTGCTAATGTAGTACTTACAGATGCAGAGTTTAAAGAGCTTGAAGAAGCACTTAACGGTCTTAAAGTATATGGTCACAGAGGGCTTGGTGGATTTTAAAGGAGGATATGCTTATGTCAGATTATTTTGGTAAAGAAGTGCCTAAGCTTGGTTTTGGTCTTATGAGATTACCACATAAAGGGCTTGGAACGGATATTGAACAGACAAAAAAGATGGTGGATATGTTCCTTGATGCAGGATTTACATACTTTGATACTGCATATGTATATCCCGGCTCGGAAGCTGCTATTAAAAAAGCTCTTGTAGAAAGATATCCAAGGGATAGATATACGCTTTGTACCAAGATCAATGCTTTCATGATGGCACCGACAGAAAACGCTGCCAAGAAACAGTTCTATACGAGTCTTGAAAGAACAGGAGCCGGTTTCTTTGATTATTATCTTCTTCATGCCTTTATGGAGAACAATTACAAAAAGTATGATAAGTTCCATCTTTGGGACTTTGTTAAGGAAAGAAAAGAAGAAGGGCTTATTAAATACTTCGGATTTTCCTATCATGCAGGCCCAGAGCTTCTTGATCAGATCCTGACGGAGCACCCGGAAGTGGATTTCATACAGCTGCAGATCAACTACGCAGACTGGGAAAACCCTTCCGTGTCATCAAGAGCTAACTATGAAGTGGCAAGAAAGCATGGAAAGTCCATTACTGTAATGGAGCCTGTAAAAGGCGGAACTCTGGCTAATCCTCCCGAAGCAGTAAAGAAACTTTTTAAGGATTATCACCCCGATATGTCTTATGCTTCATGGGCTATCCGATTTGTTGCATCCCTTGATGGTATCATTACTGTACTGTCTGGAATGTCAAATATAGCGCAAATGGAG
>JAILNV010000018.1 GCA_024691125.1 Lachnospiraceae bacterium
ATATGCTCCCGGGTCTTCAGCGCACATATCCAGATAATTCTGGATCGCCAGCCTTAAAAGGTTACAATTCTCGTAATCATTATATACATCTGACATCACATTAATATTTCTTATATCGACCCTGTACAGAGGCTCTGCTTCATTAATCTCATAGCTTTCTGCCCCCTCCGGCTCTTCATCTGACATATCATCCCTGAAACCATGAGCTTCATCATATATATCAGGTTCGCCCTCAAATTCGGGATTTACCTCTATATATTCACTCATATCGACAGAACCATCCTGTCCTGACTCCTCGTTCATCTCCTGTTCTACATGTTGTTCATGTATTACATGTGCTACATCCTGAGAGTTCACTTCTGTAAGCGCAATATTTCCTTCTGCTGTCTTTGACTCAGGCTGCAGATCCATGTTAGCTGCTTCTGTTTGCGAGCAGGCAGTCAATCCAAGCATTATCAATGTCATGTATATGGCTATAGCTTTCTTTCTCATAACATCTCCTATCTTCTGTGCACCGGTCTGTAATATAGATCATGAGCTGTTGCCCAGTCTCTGTAAGATATATGGTGGTTTGCACGTTTTCCCGGGTCATACACATAGATGCCGGTCTTATCATATCCTGTCGCAACCAAAAAATGCCCGTTCTTGGAACCATGTAGCACATTTCCGTCAGCACTCTTCCAAAAACCTCTTATATGCACTATTGGTGGTCTTCCGCTGTTTATCTCATTTATGACTCCGTTAGCGAAATTCCCGTATACGTTTCCACCCTGTCTTAATCCAAACTGCGCAAGAGCCGCACCGGCATCAAGCTGTCCTTCTTTGTTTGCAAACCGGCTGACAGCCTGTATCGGTATGTTCTGTCTTGTATAATACATGGCTATCATGGCTATGCTGCAGTCAAGGCATCCTGATTTTTTTACTGATTCGCTGGAGGCTCCCCTGATTATATTAGCAAAATCGCCCTGGTTTAGATACATATACATCTTAAGAATGGTCGATCCATCAACATCAGGATATAAAAATTCAGGCGGAAGAACCCCTTCAGGCAAAAGATCTGTCAATGCGGCTATATCCAATGGCTCCATAACCTCTTTTGCCTTTGGTTTTCTATACTGCTTAAGCCTTGTTTCTTCAAAGTTGTCTGTTTCTCCCTGCGGCCATGTGAGCTCGGGATATGCATACGCCCAGTCATCATCGGTAAGCTCATAATGATTCATGGAATGATCAAGGTATGCTGATCTTATCCCGTTTTCCTTTTTGGTAAACCACCCGATCCAGACGTTTTCATCATTATAATCATACCAATACTTATATCTTTTGTTTGACTTATCTGTTATTGAATAGACGTCAGATTCCTTGAGGACTCCCTGCCCGTATTCTTCCATCTCTTCTACGGTTTCATGATTGTCTTCCCTGTGGAGCCATTCATTGGTAGTCTTTTCAACCCAGTCTACATCCTCTTCTTCAAGCCTCACAAGATCCTGGATGCTGCAGTATTTGTACTCTATATTGAGAAAACCCCTTGCTTTGTAGCTGTGATCTATCTCAACAAACTCCTTGACCGTGCCACAAGGGAGCTCAATGTTAAACGTTATCTTATCCTTTTCACCCCTTAAGACCGGCGAAAACCTCTCTCCATGGCCATTATCATAGTCTCTCTCATTTACCAGGTTACTCTCATCAGACTGGGGATAAGTCTTAAGCGTAAGGACTGCATAGTTGCATTCCAGGTCATAGGTTTTTTTCATATATTTCTTAAAGAATTTCCTGCATTCATCAAAATTATGCGAGATACCGATCGCCATAACGGCAAATGCATGATACATCTGCGTCTTTGTATAATCTATAAGCTGCGTCGGATAATATGTATCCCTTGCCATCTTCGTATTATCCACCACGCTGTTTGCGGCATTTCCTATGCCTTCTGTCGGATCCTCTTTCGGAGTCCCCTGTATATAAACTCTTGAAGTCCTAAGCTTCTCTAAGGGCTCATATTCTTTCCTGGTACGATATTCACTGTACATTGAGCCCTGATACTTATGAGTTTCCCTGTATTCACAGTCTTCAGGGGTCCTGTTATCATATGTTTCCGAGCCTTCCGATATGTATCCTTCATACACATCACCGCTCCAGCCTTCCCCGCCTTCTCCATACAAAGTCCCGTCACTTGATGCATCGCCCCTTAATCCAGCCGTACCCTTTAGTATGACTTTATACGATTTCCCATGGCCCTTAGGATCTCCACCCTTGCATGCATCACAGGTACAGGTTACCGCAGTCTTATACAAAAACGATTTAGGATCCCAGTACTGTCTTAGATCATAACCTACGATACCTTCTTCATTAACAAATTCTGCTTCCCCGTAGAATGCCGTTGGATCCTTATGGACCATCTGCTCTTCTTCTTTTGTGGTCATCACATCATCGAGCACCCACGGCTTTGGGATGCCTATTGAAGATCTCTCGCTTCCCGGCTCGTAGTTAAAGATGTTCTCTTCATAGGCCAAAAGATATTCCTCGGTATAATTTATGCCCTGCTGAAGCGGAGTATCATCAATCGACAGATGATCGTTTGTGATGGCTGAATTGGGATTTAATAGCGGGACCGACGAGAAAGGTATCATAACACCGCACGCGGCAGTGGCTGCGCTTCCTGCAAGCAGAAACGGGATCCCTATGCTCTTCTTCATACCATTTGGAATAAGACGCATAAGACCCTTCTTTTTAAGCCTCGATCTTTTGTAGTAACGGATGCCTGCCTTCTTGACAGCTCTCTTCCTTGCAAGTGTTTTATATACTTCCTTTTTGCCCTTGCCCTTAAGGAACTGAGCTTTCATCCCTGTCTGGCCTTTGACCGGGATGCCATCTTTATTAACTACCCTGACCTTATCCGATATCAAAGATCCCTGACTTATAACGGAAACCTTTTCTGATATCTGGTGGAAGCCCTGATCTCCTATAGGCCTTTTGTTCCCTATGCTGCCCTTCTGCCTTATATCTTTCCTGTATTCAAAATATGCTGCCTGCTGTTCTGTCTGCGTGGCTGCCTGGGATGCACTGAAACTCTCTTCATACGAAGGTCTTGTGATAGCTGTATCAGATACATACTGGGAATATGATGTGTTATTCGGGGAATACGGTGTGCTTTCATCTATCCCATACTGTACCATCCGGCTTTCAGCTTCTGAGTGTCTTTTTGAAAACCAGCTCTGTGCATTTCTTACAATTTGTTCTTTGTCAGCGGAATATCCGCCGGATGTATATGGGTTACCGGAATACTGGTATCCTTTATATGCAGCTGTGTGCGCACTTTTTGCGGCTTCTCTCTCAGCTATGATGCTCTCAAGCCTCTTTATCTCTTCTCTTGAAAGCATCCGCTTTTTAAGATATCCGTGCTTTATCGCATCTCTTATCTGATCATTGCTGCAATCGGATATGTTGATACCTTTTTTCTTAAAATATGTGTTATGATCTGTTGACTTTCTTCCGGATACAAAGACACCCTTGTATCCAAAATCAAAATTATTCATTATCCGTATTCCTTGACTTCTTCCTTAAGTGCCTCTTACCTAAGCTACCGATTATGATCATAGCCAGGAATACAAGTGATGCAGCTAATCTGAAAGACATATCTTAATCCTCCTAAAAGTCTGTTAAAGTCAAAGTTTACGCATACATGGCGCCCTCTACATCGTGTGATGTAGTGAGCATCTTATAAATCTCTGTTTCTTTCGGGAATTTAAAGCCAAACGGGATGACTACCGAGCCATTAAAGATAAGTCCGTGGCCTTTCTCCACATTAGTTATGTATTTAAGTTCATCATCCGATAAGTGGAACAGCTCCTGGAGGTTCTGCCTGTCCATCTCAGGTACAGAAAGCATGGCCACAAAACTGGTATTGTTGACTATATTCCTGGTGTCAGCATTTCTTAGAAGATCTTCTGTGTTCTGCTGCATGCACATAGTTACTCCGAGCCATTTTCTTGCCATTTTCCATACACGCTTTACAAATACAGTAGTATCGGGGCTTTCAAGCAGCAGATGGAATTCATCCAGATAAAGGAAGGTGTACATACCGCGGCTGCTGTTATATATCATCTGGTTAAACGCCTGGTTAAGACATATGAAAAGCCCTAATTCTTTCATGTTAGTACCAAGGTTCTTTATGTTATAGACTATGAAGCGTGAATCTACTTCGATGTTTGTCCTGTGGGCAAACGTATCAAATGAGCCGACCGCATACTGCTTGATCATATCCGCAACGGACCCGGCTTCGGGAAATTCCTTACGCATGAGGTTAAGTGCCGAATACAGGTCTGTAAGCTGGGGGCATTTATATCTGTCGCATGTTTTGCCTGTACGGATGAGTTCATCGATATACGGCTTATATATGAGCCTTACGCACTTATCAAGCGTTCCCCATTCAGGAGCCGTAAGCGGCCTGTCTCCCATTATCTGGATAAGGCTCTTTATATAGTCGGACTTCATCGTCACGGGATCCACTTCATCGTCCACATCTGATGATATATCAAGATCAAGAGGGTTTAAGTAGCTCTTGCTTCCAAGCTTTATATTGATCTCAGCCCCCTTAAGCTGCTTTGCAAGCGGAAGGTATTCACCCTGCGGATCTATGACAAATATCTGCGCATCGGGCCTTGTAAGTAAGACCTGCAGCATTTCAAGCTTTGTAAAGAAGGATTTTCCGCTTCCCGAATGCCCGAACACCATGCCGTTTGCATTATCACCGCTTGTCCTGTCATACATGATCATGCGGCCGGTCCTTTGATTAAGTCCGTAAAATATGGCATTCTTCTGCTTAAGGTCTTCAGCATCGTACGGTATGAATACTGCCGTTGTTTCCGTGTTATACAGCTTATCCACAAACAGATCGTTCCTGCAGAGCGGGAGTACTGTATTAAAAGCAAATTCCTGCTGGAATCTTAAGCGTTTTATCGGACAGAACCTTTTGCCGCTAACCTTTATCACCTGCTTTTCTGCTTCTTCCAGTCCTTTTAAGCTGTCAGCAAAAATGGCAATCGTAAAGGTCGTAAAGAACATATTCTGGTTGCGGTATACAAGGTCATTCATCAAGTCTTCCGTGTTCTTTCGGTTATTCTCCATTTCAAGCGGAAGATCCCCGAAATACCCGTCTTCTGCATTCCTTGACTGCATCTTGGCTGCTTTCTGGTCAAGTGCTGCCTTCTGGTTTTTGACCATCTTTATCGCATCTTCCTGGGAAAACTTGGAGCTTGTTACGCTGATGAGCATATCTGATTCTATGGAGCAAAGATCTGACATCATCTCTGTGCTCATCCTCGGTGCTACCCTCTCAAGGTACATAACCTTCACATACGTATCATTCATCAGAAAATAATCCCTGGATCTGTTTGAAAAATCGAAGCTCTGAGGACCTATGATGTCCTTTACCGACAGGCCGCTCTTTTCAACAAACCTTAGATCAAAGTTTTCTTTGTCGTCATAGATCCCGGTCATAAACCTGTAATCAAATCCTGGATTATATATTTCATAAAGCAGCTTAATCCTGTCTAAGGTACTGTATGGCTTTGTATCCTTCTGAGATACCCTTTTAAGGCCTTCTGAGATGATCACATCCATATCCTTAAGGACTCTTACTGCATGGTCTGACTCGTTGTCATCTATTGCTATAGTCAGCATCTTATCCATCCTGAACGCATTGTTACCCGTCTTAAGGGTCTGCGCAAGGATCTGGTTCATTTCATTCCTGTACGGCTTAAGCCCGTCATTCTGAGGCTTTAACCTTATTGCCTTTGCGGTTTCTATCTTGTCTTCGCGGTGCTTATAGAAGGTAAACTGCCATCTTGTGTTCTCACCAAATGAGTTAAGAAAGTCCATATGTGCATTAAAGATACGCTCCTGTTCCTCAAAAGGGACTATGGAGAAGTTGATGTCATTTATCTGGTAAGTCTTGGTAAATGTTCCGGGTTCAGTCTCTATGATCCCATCATTCATTATCCCCCTGAAAGGTACCGATTCCCTCACGTTTTTGGGGAGCCTGTATATCTTTCCGATCCTCTTAAGCATCTTAATATCATTAGCGGATCTTTTTTTGTTTGGAGTTTTGTTTTTGTTTGACAAACCAAGCTTTACCATCTATCTCACCTGTATACCTTGTATTCTTTGCTGTACCTTACGGTCTTTTTATTCTTTTCATACCGCTTTCTCTGACGCTTGGACAGTCTGGCAAGCTCTCTGTCCTCTTCATCAGCCTTTATTGCTCTTATCTGCTCTTTATATGGGTTTTTCAGCTTAACCTTACGTCTTGAAGGTGTGAGTATATATACATACAGAAGACGCAGCAGAAGCACTTCAAAATAGCATCCATCAAGCTTTATAAAGCCGCATGCTGCAACAGGGAATGCTATTATGAGTCCGAATAAGACTTTATTCTCCGTGGAAAAGGGCATCATGGCCGCAAGCGGTACACTGTAGATAAGAGACAGACCTATACATACTATCTGCCGGTTGTTAAAAGGCCCTATGTTGTTTATCTTATATTCCCTTATATCCTTGCTTGTATCTACTTCAATAGCCATACTAAACTCCCAGTGAGTCGTTTATTATCTCATTTGCCTTTGACATGATCATGATAACCGCAACCTGTGTCGCAACGGCTATGGCTATGTTCATCATGATCTTAATGGCTGTTCCGCCCTGAAAATACACGTTTACATTATTCTTAAAGAGCACATCCGAAACCTTCAGGATTATGAATATCGTGGCAAGACGCAGGTATCTTCCAAAAAACTTCTTTAAATACCTGAACCCCGGAGATCGTAACCCTTCCTGATATATATCCGTTATAGCAAACGGTACAAAGAAGCGAGTAAGGAATATCTCAAGACAGATCGACAGATACATGACACCGGCCACTACCTGGGTAACAAAGCTTATCACAAATGGCAGTATAAGCTGGATAACAGCCTGGCAGTTCCAGAAAAAATGCCCTGTTTTTGCACCGGTCATGGCTTCAAGTATCGTTTCACACTGTTCATCCGTAAGTGCATCAAGCGGCGGTTTGTTTATGCCTACGGCTGCCGTAAATATCTCAAGGCCGAGATTGACTATGATCTTAAGTATGTCCGGCATGTTAAGTATAAGTATCCCGACGATCCCTATCTCAACTACTATCTGAAATGCAGCATCTAAAGGTTCCCTGCCCTGCTGGATATTCTTAAAGTAGTTTCCCATAGCCACTGCGATACACCAGAAAGATGCAATTATACAGAAGATGTTATAGGTCTTCTTAAAACTC
>JAILNV010000027.1 GCA_024691125.1 Lachnospiraceae bacterium
GTGTGCAAGTTCTCCTATCGTTTTTATGCCGATTTCATTGAGCTTCAGCGCCGTGGAATTGCCTACAAACAGAAGATCACCAACAGGGAGAGGCCACATTTTCTCAGATATTTCCTCCGGAAATAAGGTATGGACTTTATCAGGCTTTTCAAAGTCACTGGCCATTTTGGAACAGAGCTTATTACTGCCGATGCCTACATTAACTGTAAATCCCAGTTCATTTTTGATCCGATCCTTAAGCTCATATGCTATAGCGATAGGATCAGGATAGATGAGTTTTGTTCCACTCATATCCATGAAACATTCATCTATCGAAAATTCTTCTACAGCGGGGGCATATTCCCGGCATATATTCTTGAATGCTTTAGAACAGGCTTTGTAAAGTCTAAAATCAGACTGTACTACCACCAATCCGGGGCATTTTTTAAGTGCAATTGAGACAGGTTCACCCGTTATTATGCCGTATTTTTTTGCGGGAATAGATTTTGCAACAACGACTGAACGGCGTGAATCCGGCAAACCTCCCACACACGATGGTATGACACGCAAATCTTCTCCTCCGTTCTTTACCCGTCTTGTTGCTTCCCAGGAAAGGAATGCACTATTTACATCTACATGAAAAATTAGACGATCCATGATTATGGCTACTGTAACTTATCTTTAGGTATATGTTTTATGAGTTCTTCTTCAAGGCTGTTTCCCGAGACAGGTTTAACAAGATATCCGTCGAAACCGGCTTCGGCATACATATCCTGATTCTCACGTTCTGCGTTGGCGGTAAGTATAACTACGGGAACATCGGTACACATCCCATCTTTCTGTGTACGTATCTGTTTAAGACATTCAATACCATCCATCTCCGGCATAAGATGATCTAATAGAATGCAGTCATATCTTTTCTTGAGGGTCATTTCAAGAGCCTTCAAGCCACTAAATGCCGTATCTATCTGCAATCCCGTATCACGCAGAAGTCCCGTCTCTATAGATAGATTCACTTTACTGTCATCAACTATCAGTATGGTGGCATCCGGGTCCCTGAACAGGTTGCTGTATCCTGATTGCCCCCTGTCATTACCCGATATTTTGATTTTGCCTATTTTTTCAGTACCTGCTACCTCCTGAATAAGGGTAAGCGTAAATTCTGTTCTTTTCAACATCCAATCTTTTGAACTCATCAAAAAGTGTGGGTATCACTTCCTCCTTAATTCCAATTCCGGTATCCTTAACGGAAACAATAAGTTTTATATGGTCTTCGCCCTTGTCCTCCGACTTAAGGCTTAGCTTCACAGTACCCTCTTCCGTGTATTTTACCGCATTTGTAAGAAGATTGGTGATTATCTGTTTGATCCTTATTTCATCCCCCATAAGAACTGCAGGAATATTTGGATCCGCATCTACCTCTAATGACAACCCCTTATTATCAGCCCTTATCCGTATAAGGTTTACAACCTCGGATATCAATTCTTTAACATTGTACTTAACAGGAACGATATCCATATTTCCCGCCTCAAGTTTGGACAGATCCAGAATATCATTTATGAGCGCAAGAAGCATTGTCATTATGACACCGACTATCAGCAGTGTGAAGAAAGAATCAAAAAACGCTTCTTTACGTGTGAACTCAGTTATTGTCTCAGGATGTGTATATCCAATCCACCAGCAGACAATAACCTTATCAGTTCCCTTTGCCCAGTCAAGGATCGCCTTACTGTCGCAGGGGAAAAGATTAGCCGGGATTTCGTTTTTTTGAAAAAACTTATGCTCCAATACTTCAGAATCCTCATTAGATATCTCACCATTATATTTTCTAGTGGTAAAGATGACCGAGAGTGAATATACTATGTCCTTGTTGGGATAGTGGATTATCCTATTTTAGCCGGAATATATTCCGAATAGTTCCAATTCATTGACTTCAATTCCCACTTCCTCACGTACTTCCCTAATTGCTGTCTCTTCAAAGGTTTCTACAGGTTCCATTCCTCCGCCCGGTATGCACCACTCTACGGTATCGCTTCTTTTCTGCAGAAGAACTTTTCCTTCGTCATTCTCTATGAGGACTCCGCAACCTACAGTCATTATAAGGTCGTGACCAATATGTTTACGTATTTTACTAATATAATCCATGGCTCTCCTATCTAGTCAAAATATACTTTACAGTTTGTGCCTTCGTCTAATGGACAGTACACAGCAAACTCATGTCTCCTTATCCCTGTGGGGTCATATTTTTAAGTGCCTGCATGAGTTCTAAGTCTGCCTGCTGAACCTTCATATTTGTGGTAACAGGATCTTCGCCCGGTCTTGTGATAGTTATTTCAATAACACTACCTTCCGGTATGCCGCTCTTTACAAACCTACTTATGAATTCGGCAAACTTTGGATGATTAGTCCTGAATGTGTTAAGTGCACCCATAAATTGCATCATGTTTTGTGGATTCATTGTTGATCATCTCCTTTATCTCTTTGCATATTATCTTTATTCTTTCTGTATTTCTCAATAGCCCGATGCCGAGATCACGTGTGATTACTATATAGATGATAGGGCGTATCTTTCAAATGCCGTCAATCTTTGATGAGTACAGTCACTTCTATCCCTTTATCTACGTGTGACATAAATACCTGAGCATCCTACGATGTCCCCACAAGTTCCCCGTAATGGCAAGGAATGGCAACTTTAGGTTTTATAACATTTACAAGCCGGGCAGCTTGTATGGCGTTCATAGTGTACTTACCGCCTATCGGTACAATTGCTATATCACATGTAACCGCTTCATTCTCATCTGTTATATCAGTATCTCCGGCAACATATATCTTTGTATCATCAATCGTAAGTATATAACCTACCCACCCCGCTTTTTTGGGATTCGCAGCCGGGATTTTGCTTTGGCAATTCATAGGCGAGATAGCCTGGCATTATTCGGTAGGCGGCATTCATTTTGTTCCATTTGAAAACGTTACTACCTTTCCGCTTGCCTGCTTGTTTATTATTCTAATGATATACGGGAAAATGCATCATAGCTTTGATTGGGGTATATGGTGTATGCTTCTCTCATTTGCATTTAACTGGATGGGACATTACGTTAGTTTGGGAATATATCCGTTTGTAGAATCACACGTTGAACAACACACCTGGAATGTAGGTGCATCAATAACAGCAGGTATATGCGGATTCGTTTACAGTATAATATTCCTGCTTTTCCGCGCAAAGACAAGACGGGGCAGGATCTTAGCATCTATGATAACATATATCTCCATAGGTATATTAATGTCGGGAGTTATAGAGGGATAAAACAGCCAAAAAGAAAAATACAATATTTAAATTAAAGGATAATCTTCTTTTTCCTGCATAGCCACCCTCTGTCTTACCTTTTATCACAACAAAAGCAGTTCCAACTTCGATATTACGTTCATATTCAAGTGTATAATGGGTTCCTTCCGTAAGTACGGTCCTACCATCTTTTACTACCGGCTTGGGTTCTATCGCTTCTCCGGTATACTCTGCTTTGTTAACCTTTCCTACACTGAGTTTACTT
>JAILNV010000030.1 GCA_024691125.1 Lachnospiraceae bacterium
TTCGGCTTTTGCCAGCCAGTCATCATAGGTCTTGCCCAATACATATATGCCGTCTTCATACGAAAACAGGTTATCATAGTCGGTATACATCGAAATTACCGGGAAAGGCCCGAATGCGGAGGATCTGTCTATTCCGATGAAATATGTTCCGCTTGCCACCCCGCTTGTCCTTCCGCCCGGAAGAACGGCGACAGCCCTGACTATGGCTGCTTTGATTACGTTGACACCGGGTACGTAATCCTCATTGGGGTTCACGCCGGTTATGGCACTGAGATAATTGGAATAACCGCTTCGCCCTTCCAGAATAAAGCCATCTGTATATGGCTCGGACTCATCCGTAGGTATGCTTCCGTCGAAGGTACAGTATATCTTCGCATTGGGATCGGGATAGCTGATAGTAAGCTCGAAGGGACCGGGATAGAATCCACTCTTCACATTGAATACAGGTATGTCATCCAGGTTGGATGTTCCGCCGTTTTCAGCGTTGTTTTTTGTATGTTCAAATGAAAAAGAACCCTGAAAATTCAAAAGAAGACAGACGATCAGGATGCAGAGAACACACAATACGGCAATGACATTTTTATAATTATCTGTTTTAAACATTTATATCCACACTGATCATAAAATATAACTGTTGCGGACGTATCCGCAGTCAATATAGATTATAGATTATTGATATTTGCAAATCAAGGCAAACAATGTATCAATTAAGTTTGATAAAGCCCCGGATTTGTGGTACATTATTCTAATGGATTAAGGAGTCGGAGATGAGTTTTATAAGAAAAACAGTTGAATTAAAAAGATGGCTGCCTGTTCTCGCAGTCAATATCGCGGCAGGAATATTTACATATTCTCTTCTGATCATTCACCAGCTGGTAAATCAGATCGACGGAATGTGGCACGGATCGGTCTCATACGCCAACGGACATGAACTCTCCAACGGAAGGTGGTTCTGGAGATTCGTTGACAGAGGCAGATTCTTTTTAAGCCCCGATCCGGTTACTTCTGCTATTGCGCTTTTCTTTTTTATTATTGGCTTTATTCTTGTTCTTGACATATTTGATGTAAGGAGCAGGGGTGTCGCGATACTTTCCTCGCTGATGTTCACAGTCAATATAAGCATACTTGCTTCGCTGTCATACCGCTATATGTCGCCGACGTTTGCAATATCATGTTTCTTAAGCATTCTGGCTGCCTTTATCATGATAAAATGCGAAAAAAAAGTCCCCATGTTTGTATCCTCTGCCGTATGCATTTCACTTGCAATGGGTTTATATCAGGCGGATATCGGATGTACATGCCTTGTTCTCCTTCTGTATATTTCATTATGCCTGTATAAAGGGGACAGGACTCTTAAAGAGATCGGCCTGTTCATATTAAGATGCCTTATTTCCCTTGTCATCGGTATGGGGCTTTACTATGTGCTTTTAAATATCAATCTTTGGTATTATGATGTATCGCTTGATTCATATAACGGCACCGATTCATACGGCCCTGTCGGTATGATCTTAAATCTTCCGACCAGTACAGTACATGCCTACAGCGATTTTGCCAATTATTACAGACAGGTGATAGCGCGCACCAACATATTCAACGGCAAAATATATAAAATGTCGTTTGGTCTTCTGGCCTTATGCTTTGCATACGGCGGAGTAACGCTGTTTAAGGTTAAGGAGAGCAGGATTAGAGCGATCCTTCTGGCATTATCGCTGCTGTTTGTTCCCGTTGCTGCAAATGCGGCGCTTCTGATGGCATATAACTCGGTCACATCAGTACAGATGACCGTTCCGGTAAGTATGAGTATTCCCGTGCTTTTATGTCTTGCTTCCGCCATCAGGCTTCCGGAAATAAAAGCAGCCGGAGTATATAAAGCCGTCACTGCTGTCATACTTTCTCTTCTTATATATGGAAATTATATCATGACAATATACGATCAGCAGGCCATGTATATGGGACGGCAGAGCCTGACCGAGTTGTCAAGAGAGGTTATCTCGACGCTCCAGACCTATAATCTGTATCATCCGTATTACAAATATGTTTTTGTCGGAACTCCTTCAGACAATCCCTGCTTTGTTAAGAATTTCGTGTTTGACGAGGCTAACAGATATGCCATGGTGGGAACCTGGAGCCCGGATGATACGCGGTGGGTTGTTCAGTCGTGGCAGGGTTTCCTGACGCATGAGATGGGAATCAATATTATGGTTGCGGATGATGACAGGCTCAGGGAGGCTCTTGAAGATGAAACGGTAAGGAATATGCCGATCTTTCCGGAGCTTGGATGCTGTGCTATGGTCAATGATGTTGTTGTAGTCAAGCTGTCAGACAATTATTAAAAGTATGACTTATTGTATTAAGGAGAATCGATGAAGGAAACAACCAGGGAGCTTCCTGTCCTGTATCTTGTTGTACCCTGCTACAACGAGGAGGAGATAATACTTGAAAGTGCCGCTGTCATGAAAGAAAAGATAGAAGGACTGATATCGTCGGGCACGATCGGGAAGAACAGCAGGATACTGTTCGTAAATGACGGCAGTAAGGACAATACATTTAAATTACTATCGGATCTGGCAAAAGAGGATAATACTTATATCGTTGTATCCCTTGTAGGAAATACAGGTCATCAGAATGCCCTTTGGGCAGGAATAATGACGGCTTCGAAGGCTGATATCGTTATAACAATCGATGCCGATCTCCAGCAGGATATTAATGCGCTAGGCAAATTTATTGAATGTTATAAGAATGGTGCCGAGGTAGTATACGGAGTCCGCAATGACAGGAGCAGTGACGGAGCATTTAAGAAGCTTACTGCGCTTACTTATTATAAGCTTATGCAGATAATGGGGAGCAGGGTTCTTAAGAATCATGCCGATTACAGGCTGATATCCCGTAAGGTTATTGATGCCCTTAAGGAATACAATGAAAGCAATCTTTTCTTAAGAGGTCTTATCCCGTCTCTGGGTTTTTCTTCGGATATTGTATATTTCGATGTAAAGGAACGTACGGGAGGAGAGTCGAAATATACCCTTTCCAAGATGTTCAGGCTTGCAACCGACGGTATAACATCCTTTACCATCACACCTTTACGGATAATATCCTTCACGGGCTTTATTACGATGCTTTTAAGTATTGGTTTTGG
>JAILNV010000037.1 GCA_024691125.1 Lachnospiraceae bacterium
GTTTGATGAGAGCTACTGCGGGTATATAGACTGCAATACCCTTCGTGCCGGATATCCGGAGAGCAAGAGGTGCGGAGAGGCTCTGTGCCAGGCTTATATCAGGGAAAGGGGACTGGATGCAGTTATAGCGCGTTTTACAAGAAGCTACGGTCCCACAGTACTTGATTCCGATACCAAGGCCATATCACAGTTTATAGGCAGGGCGGTAATGGGCGGGGATATAATCCTGAAGAGTGAGGGAAACCAGTATTATTCCTATACCTATGCAGCTGATGCTGTTGCAGGACTTCTGACGGTTTTGCTGGAGGGTGAGAAGGGTGAAGCATATAATATAGCCGATGAGAGATCGGATATAAGGCTTAAGGAGCTTGCCGTACTGATAGCGGATCATGTCGGAACCAGTGTTAAATATGAGCTGCCGGATGAGGTGGAAAGAAGCGGATACAGCACAGCCACCAGGGCAAGGCTTGACGGAAGTAAGATAAAGCAGCTTGGATGGACTGCAAGATATGATATAAAGCAGGGTATAAACAGGACTCTTGATATATTGCAGAGCATTTCACATAAATAACTATTTCAGCCAGTCATTCTTTTCCATCTTAAGATAGGCCTTGAACAGTTCGAGATCATCTTTTGTTGTCAGCTTGATATTCTTGTCGGAACCGGCTGAAAAATACAGAGTATGTCCCAGCTTCACCATCATGGTGTTTGCGTAGTCTGTTTTGGTTATGCCTATCGACCTTTCAAAAGCGGTATGGTACGCATCACTCAGCACACCGAAGGTGTAGGCCTGAGGAGTGGTAACACGGCGTATGGTCTCCCTTGGTATGAAATCCGAGGTGGATTCATCATTGTCGGCTATAAATATCTGCTCATTATATGGAAGGGCAGCAACAGCATTTCCGTGTTCACGGCATTTGACGATCGAATCCGAAATAACATTGCTGTCCACCAACGGGCGTATACCGTCATGGATCATTATGATATCGTCATTATCACATTTGCCATCGAGAAAGAATATGCCGTTTCTGATGGATTCCTGGCTAGTGGCACCTCCCGAAACGATCCACCTCAATTTCGTAATATTAAACTGACCGGCATATGCGGTAAGCACATCATGCCAGCCGTCAAGACACACCACCAATATTGAATCTATACCGGGATGCTTCTGGAAGTTTTCAAGCGTATATATCAGAACAGGCTTGTCGTGAATGTTTATGAACTGCTTCGGTATATCCTGTTTCATGCGCCTGCCTGATCCGCCTGCCAGAATAAGAGCTATAGTTTGCATGTTATCTCCGCTGTTGTTATAATAATATGAAGTGTCTTTATCAGGATCAGTATCTATGATAGCAGTTACACGGGATGACGGTCAAGACGTTTCTGCAATGGGATTGACTTACATAAATCACAGCGAAGCAGACAGCAGAGTAATAAGTATCGGATACTGGTTCTGCAGACTGTTTCCGGGATTTGGGCTCATTTGTGTATGTATGATAAAGGACAGCCTGCTCCTTCCGGTGAGCTCAGAGGATCCGCCGAAGGAGATTCAGATCAGGGAAGAAAACAGCCGGAAAGCAGAAGCCTATGAAGGATGATACGGTATCCGCCGCTTCCATGAAGCCGGATATTAAGAAGAATTACATATACAGACTGATCTATGAGATAGTGTACGCTGCATTGCCGGTTATAACACTGCCATATATATCAAGGGTACTGGGTGCGGACGGAGTAGGCGAGTACAGTTATGCCTTCTCCATAATAACTTATTTCATGCTGATGGGTACGCTTGGAACGTCAAGCTATGGAACGAGGGAGATCGCGAGGAACAGAGATGATAAGAGGACCTGCTCAAAACTGTTCTGGGAAATAGAGCTGATGAGCGTTGCGGTATGTCTGGTCAGCCTTATCATGTGGGTGCTCCTGATACTGCTTGATGAAGGACACAGGCTGTTCTTTATCGCGCTTACGCCCTTTCTTTTGGGAACAATGTTTGACATTACCTGGTTTTTTACAGGACTTGAGAGGATAAAAACCATTGTGTCAGCCAATGCAGCTGTAAGGATATCAGGTGTGGTGCTTTTATTCCTTATCGTACGTACAAGGGAAGACGTTGTAGCCTATTGTGCCGTTAATTCCCTGACACAGCTGACCGCCAGCCTGTCGATGTGGATTTTCCTTCCGAAATATCTTGTCAGGTGCAGGGTGACATGGACTAATTTCAGTCATCATTTCCGTGAGACTGTTATATATTTTATTCCAACGATCGCACAGTCGATATATAACGTGCTTGACAAGACTCTGATCGGAATCATTACAGGAAGCCCTTTTCAGAATGGATATTATGAACAGTCATCAAAGATAATATGGATAGCAAACGGAGTATCCTTTACGGTTTTTAATTCTGTGCTGTATCCAAGAATGTCCTACCTGTTTGCAACGATGGAACCCGGTGAGGTAAAGAAGAAGATATCACAGGCGGCGGATTATATCCTTTTTATGTGCTTTGGAGCGGCCTTCGGGCTTCTTGGAATAACCCACACTCTGGTTCCGGTTGTTTTTGGCGACGGTTATGCTCCGGCTGAGCTGCTGATCTACATGATGCTTCCGTTAATTCCGGTGATAGGGATCAGCAACTGTCTCGGGAACCAGTATTATACACCTGTCGGGAAAAGACTCCAGAGCAGCAGGTATATTGTGACCGGAGCGGCTGTAAACCTTATATTGAATCTGTGTCTTATTCCTTTTTTTGAAGCCCGGGGAGCAGTGGTGGCATCCGTGGCTGCCGAATTACTGATAACGTGGCTGTATATACGTAACTGTGACGGATATCTTACGCTTAAAATGGTCGGAGCATCTTCTGTTAAGAGGATCTTTGCCGGTGCATGTATGGCATTGACAGTATATATGCTCGGGCACGTGCCGCTTAACGGCATCTGTGTACTGTTGCTGCAGCTGGCATCGGGAGCCGCTGTATATATTCTGATGCTGTATGCTTTGAAGGATGAAGTTTTGAAACGGAGACTGATATGAAGACGGGAGAAAAAAGAGGCTTAAACAAGTTTATAATGGCAGTTCTTATCATTCTGATAATGATGATGTCATTTGGCTTCAGATATCTGGTGAACCGGGAGGTGAATAACCGGCTGGGGGAGGCGTATATTGATCCTGAAAGCGGTGTGCCCTATCTTACCGAGATGGATTCGTATTATCACCTTCGGATGACAAGAGATATTGAAGTGTACGGACATGCCGGAGAGACCCTTAAGGACGGAGAGCAGTGGGATGCCCTGAGTTATGCGCCTTATGGAAGAAGTGCAGACAATTACCGCCCGCTCATGGCCTATATTGCAGTTTTTGCATACAGGATACTGTCAACACTCGGTTCGGTAACTCTGGAACAGGTTGCCTACTGGCAGGGAGCGATAATATCGGCTCTGGTCGTTATTCCTGTGTTTATTCTTACCTACAGGATGCAGGGTATGATAGCTGCAGTTACGGCTTCGGTGCTTTCTGCCATTAATTACGGATATTTTGTACATACGGTACCCGGCTTCTTTGATACAGATATGGTAATCTCGTGGACTTCATGCTTCCTGTTCTGTTTTGGCTGTCTGCTGGTTTCATGTCTGGATAATGAAAACCCTGCAGGAACTGAGACTGTATCACACCGTCGTCTGAAAGTCGTGATATATGCTGTTCTCTTCGGACTGAGTCTGCTGCTCCTTATAGGTTCATGGTATATCTATTATATGTTTGCGGTAATCTTTGCCGGTGCCGTGGTGCTGCTGGTTATTCTCAGGGCTGTTTTGGCGGGAAAGGGCAGGAGAATGCCGGTTGTAAGGGGATCGGCACCTATGCTGGTTTTCTTTGCAGTGCTGTGCATTGCCGTATTTATTACAAAGCCTGATATTATCAGCAACGCGATAGGAAATATCAAAGGGGTATTCTCTGAGGGGAAGGGCAGTATATTTCCGAATGCGCTTATTTCGGTATCTGAAATGCGCAAGCCCTCTCTGATCGCAGGGGGACTTAGCGGTCTGTTCCAGATGCGCGTACTGTCAGATACCAATATCGGCATAATCAATGCTGTGGGAGGCATGATCCCGTGCCTTGCAGCACCGACCATGTGCGTAATGCTGATCATCCGCATTATAAAAAAAGATGTGAGATTCGAATATATACTTTTTATCATATGGTTCCTTATTACCGCGGTACTTGCAGTAAGGAGCTGGCGATTCATCATGCTGTTTGCAGTTCCGGTGGCAATACTTGCAGGCATGTTCGCCGGAAGCATATGCTCGCTCATGAGTGAGAAAAAAATGATGGACTGGAAGATATTCGCCGGGATGATCATTGCGCTTATGCTGTTTCCGACCATTTACGGGGCTTACCGTTCCTCGGCCGATTCAATGCCTTCGGTAAACAGGGGTATGCATGATACGCTGACATATATCAGGGACAATACGGACGAGGATACGATCCTGGCCGGATGGTGGGATTACGGATATTTCTTTGAAGAAAAAGCGGTAAGACGCACGCTGTTTGACGGAGGCTCCCAGAACGGAGCCAGGATATACTGGGTTGCGAGGGCGTTTGCCACAAAGGATGAGACTCTGTCGGCCAATATATTCCGTATGATCGCGGGATCCGGTAATGATGCCGTGAACAGGATGCTGGAAGTGTTCGGAGAGGATAAGGAGACACTCGGGCTTATGGATGAGCTGCTTTCAGGAGACCGCGAGACAGCACTGACTAGGCTTAAGAGTGAAAATATAGGCAGTGAAGAAGCGGATGAGCTGGCGTCGCTGCTGTTTCCTGATGTAGAAGAGGATGTGCTGTGCATAATAACTGCGGAGATGCCGGGGGTTGCAGGGTGGTTTGCGAGATTCGGGTATCCCGATGAAGAAGACGGGTACAGTGATGACGCATACGCAGTGATAATGGATCATGAGGATTTCGTATCATATGACGGCAAGGCAGGCTGGCAGATAGCAAGGGATGACGGTAAGATCAACCTGATCATTGAGAACGAGGACGGGATGTACAACGCATATACTACACCTGAAGATTCGGAGGATGAGAAGACTCCGGTTGACAGACTGCTAATAGCGGAGAACGGTACCATGAGAGAGTACCGCTCCAATACAGAGCCGGATGAAAATACCCCGGGATTTGTTGTTTTTGTGCAGAACGATCTTGAGGTGCCCCAGGTGACCGTAATAACATCGCTTATGGCCGATTCCGTTTTTGGCAGGCTGTATTACCTGGGCGGTTCAGGCCTGGAGCGCTATACTTCGATAGACAATGTACCCGGCAATGTGGCATTGTACAGGATAGAATAGGGCAGGCTTCTGCATTGGAAGCTTTAAAAAGTTATGATAACTTTATGGAGCCTCATGTGGTTATGAAGAGTTTACAGTACAATGGGTAGTTATGAAGAGTTTGCGATATATGGATAAGTTATGAAGAGTTTACAGAGACTTGTTAATGTGTTATCATACAGATAGAGTAATTGATAAATAAGGATACATCTCATCCCCTGCAGATACGGAGGACCGGAATGCATACAGAGAACCCATTCACCATAACCTTCGGCAAACAGCCGAATAAGCTTATTTCAAGGTATGAAGATACCGATGAAATAGTCAGTACATTCAGTGCGGATAATGCCGTAAGCCAGACATTTCTTATTGAAGGCATCCGTGGCAGCGGTAAAACGGTGCTAATGACTACCGTGTCCAAAATTCTTGGTGAAAAAAAAGACTGGATAGTTATTAATCTGAATCCGACTATGGATTTACTGGAGAGCTTTGCAGTAAGGCTCAATGATGCATGCAATTCCAAGCCTGAATTATTAAGCAAGGGATTCAATATTTCAGCAGCCGGTTTTGGCATAGGAGTGAATGGTGAGGAAAGAAGTACCGATTATGTCGGTATGATAGATAAGCTGTTCAGATCACTTATCAGAAAAGACCGAAAGGTTCTTATAACAATAGATGAAGTGGTACACAACAGCAATATGAAGGTATTTGCCAGCCAGTTTCAGATTTTCATCAGGCAGGATTATCCTCTGTTTCTTATTATGACCGGTCTTCATGAGAATATCTATGAAATCCAAAATGATCCTGCTCTCACTTTTCTCCTGAGGTCACCTAAGATAATAACGGGACCGCTCAGTATTCTTCAGATCACGAAACAGTATAAAAATATTTTTGGAACGGATGAAATAAAGGCCCGTGAGCTGGCTTATCTTACCAGGGGATTTGCTTTCGCATTTCAGGCATTGGGTGTATCCTATTGGAACAACAGAGAAGCAGGAATGGAGGCGGTTCTTGAGGAGTTTGATGAGCTGCTGGATGATTTTGTATATAAAAAAATATGGTCGTCGCTGACCACACGTGAACGTGAAATAGTCAGGGCGATAAATACAGATGAGGTAAAGGCATCTGAAATATGTGTCCGTACCGGGATTAGTAACAGTTCTTGGTCTCAATACAGAGAAATGCTTGTGGATAAGGGAATTATAGAGACACCCCGATATGCTTACGTATCCTTGACACTGCCACGGTTTAATGAGGTGACTGCAAATTACAGGATTTGAATTTGCCTATATCTAATTACCGGATAAACACAAAAAACGACCGAATATACAAAAAAAGTTGTTGCATATGACAAGATATGTTATAACTATCTGCATAGGCATAACTATGTGTATTTATGCGGTTTGGAAATTTTACGGATTAATTTGAATACATTTTGGCGATGAAGGAGGATGAGTTATGTTAGGAAGACGGTTACTTAAGAGGCTGACGCGTCTTGGACTTGCTACATATGCAATGACTTACTGCATGGCGTTTACCGTCTGCGCGTCCGAGAATCCGATAGCCGATCTTGCGGTTGCGGACACTGTTCAGGTTCTGGAAGTAGAGGCCGGAAGAGACAGTGGACTTAATTCAGATTTACTGTCGAAGGATTTAATAAAGGAATCTGAAGACGGTGAGATTATTGGAGCAGACGGCCTGTTGGAAGATGGGGCTGTTTCTGCCGGTGAGGAGCCGGATAAGCTTCAGGCAGAAGATCTGTTAGTGACACACGAAGGAGAAGAGGGTGAGGCTTTCTTCACTGAGACTCCCAAGCTGCCACCTGCAGTTGATGACGAAGGAGAGGCAGTTGATCCCGATTATGTTGAATTTAACTGCAGCGCACTTACGGTCACTGATTTGAATCAAAGTTATCCGTTCACAGTTTATAAGGGTCGCAAACCCATCGGGAATATTTCACAGATAAGCTTCGGACTGGCGGATAATAAGAATGGTACAGGTGCAAGTCCTTCATTCAGAGGTGCAAGTATCAGTGAATACGGTATCCTTAATTTCTCTTCAAGCACCGAATCCATGACATTCTATGTGATCGCAGATGTCGAAGGAAGGATCGCATCATGTAAGGTCGTGGTATATGTTCCCATAGAAGAGATCGAATTCGAATGTGATACAGATTCCAGGCAAGAGCATGGCAAAAATATTAATATGACAGTTAATGAAACCGCCGAATGTAGACGGGCCAAGGCTTACATTATGCCGGTGGGACAGAGTTATAACCTGTTAAATATCAGCAGAATTTCCTATGAATTACTGGAGAACGGAGAGCAGATCGATAAAAATCGCGGAATAAATATGACTGTTGATGAAAGGGGTCTTGCCCATATCGATTTCCTGAATCTTACACGTTCCGGACTTTTTGAAATAAGAGCAAAATACAATAATGCATATGTAGATGCTGAGGGTGTCAACCGTACGTATGCAAATAATCCTGAAGCTGTCTGTAGGCTTAATATATCAGTCAAGGGAGATGTTCCCCTTGATGATTACGAAGCACATCTGTCAGATAAGTCTCTTAAGGTGCAGATGTATAAATCGAAGAATCCTCTTGCAGTTACGTTCCGAAATGCAAATACAGGTACAACGGCTGAAGTGGATGATTATGTAATAACCAATTGCAGCTTTACCAATAGTAAACTCAATGATTTTAGCAGTTACGGTTTGCTCAATCTGGGAGTCCTTGAAGACGGTAAGACCGTAAACATTAATGCATCAAAATCATTTGTTGATGCCGGTTCGGTACCGAGCTTCATTAAGGAATTTAAGAAAGGCATATCAACAGGGCTTGAAGTCTCCGTTAAGGCAACGATTAACGGAACCAGGGTTGAGGATACATTTACGACCAATGAGAATGTGACCATTACCTTCGGTGATACAAAACCTACGGCAAAGGATATCAAGGCAGTGGGAACTCTTGAGTTCAATTCCTATGAAGCAGGTCGGGAAGGACACGGAATAACGTTCCAGGGACCTGAGGTGGGAAGGATTATGACTCCCCCTACAAAAAAGGACAAAGAAGCGTATTTTAAGGCCGGTCTGGACGCAGATTCAGATGCGATTGCTTTCAACAGTACTTCTTCAATGCCGGCAAAGGGAAACGGTAAGCTGAATGTGCTTGTATTCCTGAATGACACGGAATACAATCTTCCTTCCAATTATAATATTTCTGTTCCGGTAAGCTATAAGATAACGAATGGCGCGCCTGTACTGACGCTTGATCAGTCATCGGCACTGCTGAATTGCGCACCATCGGATTATCTTCTGGTAAGCTTTGGCATTAAAGGAATGACCGGTGATACATTGGTTATGTGTGATGTTAAGGATTCCAAGGGTCATGCAATAAACGGAACGGCTCCGATCACCGCATCTGCATTTTTGTCCGGTACATCGGGGTATGTTTATCTGGGCGCCAACGATGGCATTGAATACGGAACGTCATATAAGGTGGAAATATATCCTCAAAACGATGTCAGCGGCAGGAAGGGTGTAAAAAAGGTAATCACTGTCAAAACACCGGCTGAGAAGGCAGTACAGAGCTTTACGACCAAGCAGAAGGGAACGATAGATGCAGGCATACCCATGTCGGCTGTTTACCTTACTCTTAGCGGCAAGAATGTAAATCTGCTTCTGAAAACACCGGTTAATGTTACAACGACCTTAAAGAACGGTGAAGATATATCGGATCTGCTGACTTATTATGTTTTTCCCGATGAAAAGCTTAATCCTGTCTTTATACTGTATGAGAAGTCACCATTCCTCCTTCTTGAAAAGGGACTGGGAGGACAGCAATATGTAACGAAGATCGCATATAATATCAGCGGTAATACTATAACAACAGAATATAAGGGCAAGATAAGCAATTCGGTGGTTACACCCAAGCTGGAAGAGTCCAGGATAAGCATTAATCCTGATGCCAATTTCAATCAGACTATCAGGATCCCGGTTACCAATCTTCCCGGTGGGGAATATAAATATGATATAAAAAATAATTCGCCGTTCGGTATCAATGTCACATCTGAGCTTGCCAGGGATTATGTTGAAATATCCACAGATACGATATCCGATTCGGCATACGGAAAGACATTTGAAATTGCGATCACTCCCAAAGTTCCGGAAAAGTACAATGCAAACTTAAGTGCCAAGGCGGCAACGCTTAAGATAGCTGTACTCAATCCTAAAAAGAATGCCGCAGCTATGTCTGCAAAGGTGAAAGGAGGCATCGATGCCGTAAGGGATGATACTAATGCAACGGCTGTGATATCATTTAAGAACATATATGACCCGGAGAGCATGATCGAGGATATAGTATGTGAGGATATCGTTCTGAAGGGGAAGGGCAAGAGTACACCTTTACCGTGTTATGAGAATTTCAATTGTACAATAGATGGAAATAAGGTCATATTTACACGTATGCCGGGTAAGAATATCCAGGCAGGGACTTATGTGGCCACGTTAGCAGCAGTTTTAAATAATGGCAGACGTGTGACGGGCACCGTAGAATTCAAGGTTGTCCGGGGCAAGACCAATACGGTAGTCAAACCTTCACCGGCTGTCCTTATAAACCGTGACAATGCAAGATATACAACGGTTTACATCAGCCCTAAAAAGAACGATGCCAATGCCATTATAAATGCAACGATCGTAGCAGATAAGAATAAGTTCGACGAGTATTTCAGCCTCGAGCAGATTAAAGATAAGCCGGGCACATACAGGCTGAGAGTACAGAAGGGATATTACGAGAAGCAGGTTAAAAAGAGCATTGTTTCCCTGATAACCAAGGTAGTAAGCAAGAGCGTTAAGGTTAATGTGTACTATAATGGAAGTACCGAGTATGAAACGGTTACGGTGAAGGTTAAGATCAAACCGTAAAGGACAGGCTAAAAAAGGAATATTGAGCTAATGATCGGGACGGTTAAGACCGTCCCGATTTTTTTTGAAAAAATTTAAATTTATCCATAAAAACCATAAACTTCCCACGTATCTATATCAGAGTTAAGAAAATGAGGAATCCGGAAATCCTGAAATTAAAGCAAATGAACAGCTAATCTGAAGAAACAGTAAACGGAAAGTAAGGCTGGAAGAAAGTGAAACACGAAGAAAGCGGATGGCGTGGAATGTTAAAGGCGTAAGTAAACAAAATGTAAGGATATGAAAGGGAGGACGTGTATTATGAAGAGGAGAAGGATCACAGGTTTATTAACAGCAATGACAGTATTATCAATGTGTGTAACAGGCTGCGGCGGGGCTGCAACTGCTAATGCACCGGCAGCGACTAAGGAAGCTGCACCGGCCGAGGCTGAATACACTGAAACAGCTCCGGCAACGGAGAGCTATGATGATATGTATGATGATGAGTGGGCAGAGGCGGCAGCAGAGGAATACGGCTACGATGAGGAGTATGAGACTGTGGATACGGAAGCAGTCGAATACACATATGACGGTGCATCGGAAGAGGCTTATATAAACACTCCCGGCGCAATGCTGCAGGCAGAGGCAGCTTCCTATGACAGCAGTGCAGAGTATGATGAGACCACGCAGGCAGAAGCTTACTATGATGAAGCATACGGAGATGAGAACGGAGAAGAGACTGTTTCATGGGACAGGGACGAAGACAGAAAGAGTGCGGGTTCTGAAGAGACATACCGTGAAAGCAGAAAAGATAAGAGTGGGAAGAAAGCGAAAGCAGCAGGAAGAGATGACTATCTTGGGCAGATATATGATTACAGCTGTTTCCCGGCAGGATTTAACACTGAAGAATATTCAAAGCTTGAGGAGCAGGGGTACAGATCAGTACTTAACAGACCGCTCTCGACCTTTGCGGCAGATGTTGATACTGCAAGCTACAGTAACCTTCGCAGGATGCTTAATGACGGATATTCGGTATATGATCTACCAAGCGGAAGCGTAAGAGTAGAGGAGCTGCTTAACTATTTCAATTACGACTATGCGGGTCCCAAGGGAAGTGATCCCTTCGGCGTGAACTTTGAGATGTCTGAATGTCCGTGGAATGAAGACGCGAAGCTTATGAGCATCGGACTTAAGACAGAGGATATCGATTTCGAAGAGACACCTGCTTCCAACCTGGTATTTCTTATCGATGTTTCGGGATCGATGTCTGATCCGGATAAGCTGCCTCTGCTTCAGGAAGCCTTCTGTATGCTGGCTGACCAGCTTACTGATAAAGACAGGGTAAGCATCGTTACCTACGCAAGCGGAGTTAAGACTGTGCTTAAAGGCGCAAAGGGAAATGAAAGCCGCAGGATCAAGGAAGCCATTAATGATCTGCGTGCTTCGGGCGGAACCAACGGAGGCAAGGGAATCGAGCTGGCTTACGAACTGGCTGAGAAGAATTTCATTAAGGGCGGCAACAACCGTGTGCTCCTTGCTACGGACGGAGATCTTAATCTTGGAATAACCTCTGTAGGAGGTCTTGAACAGCTTATTACAGAGAAGAAGGAATCGGGTGTATTCCTTTCGGTGCTTGGTTTCGGAACAGGGAATATCAAGGATAACAGGATGGAAACACTTGCTGACAAGGGTAACGGCAATTACTCATATATCGATTCGGTGAAGGAGGCAAAGAAGGTTCTGGTTGATGAGCTTTCATCCAATATGCTGACTGTCTGCAAGGACGTTAAGCTTCAGGTGGAATTCAACCCCGCAGTTGTTAAGGGATACCGTCTTGTAGGTTATGCGAACAGGACAATGAAGGCTAAGGATTTCAATGATGATAAGAAGGACGGCGGCGAGATAGGCGCAGGACATGAGGTTACGGCACTGTATGAGCTGATCCTGACAGAAGATATGGATGCATTGGATGATGATGCGGCTGATGTCAGTGAGCTCCGCTACGCAGATGAGTTCAGAAAAGCCGGGAAGTCATCAAAGAAGAACGGATCCGGCATGAGCTATACAGGCAACGAGGAGATAATGACACTGAGCGTTCGTTATAAGAAGCCGTCGGAGAATAAGAGCAATCTCCTTACATATCCTGTAACCTTTAAATACTATGAGGCTTCTCCGTCGGATAACTTTATCTTCCAGAGTGCTGTTGCGGAATTCGGACTTATCGCATCACACAGCGAATATCAGGGGAATGCGGATCTTGACCGTGTGGCCGACGAGCTTGAATCCATCAGACTGAACGATGAGTACAAGAGGGAGTTCAGGGATATGGTTGAGGAAGCGTACTGAACCATACAGAGCCGTGTGTTAGAGGTAAATATTCTGAACAGATGATTTTGCAAAGAATCAGTCACGAAGGATTTGCCATAAGAGATAACCGTTATAGAGAATAGGTATAAAAAAGAGGCCGCAGGAGCTATGACAACAGGTTCTGCGGCCTTAGATAAAAGAGCATTAAAAGGCGGACATAAGCTTGCATATGCTTACGGTTCACTGTACAATCATACAGGTAACGTATCTGTCGGGAAAGGGAAGAACCGTTTCCTGTAAAAGGATGTGTGGCTGAATGAGATGCTTACACATCATGGTATCTGTATGAAAGGAAAGATATGACTGACGAACAATTCAATAATGCCATGGAACGACTTCGGAACAGGGAGAAGCAGGCGGACAGAGCGAAGGAGGCACTTAAGGAGATATATGAGGAGTACAGCGCTTTCATATATCATGTGATCCTGGATGTGGTAGGTACACGTGAAAACGCCGAAGATATCACATCGGATTTCTTCATAAAGCTGTGGGAGAAGGCAGGACAGTATAAGCCCGGTAACGGGCACCGCGGGTATCTGGCGACGATAGCGCGGAATATGGCGATAGACCATATAAGGAAGTACAGAAAAGAGGAGCTTGAGGGTGGGCAGGATGAGCAGGACGAAGCGCCTGATGATATAGGAAGGGCGGTGTCGGCCGAACCCTCGCCGGAGGAAAGCACAGTAGCTTCTCTCAGCGTAGAACAGGCACTTGAACGATTAAAACCCGTATACCGGCAGATAGTAACGATGAAGGTTCTCGGGGAAATGACTTTCGCAGAGATAGCGGAGTCGATGAGCATGCCGATGGGCACAGTAACGTGGAATTACCGTGAAGCGATAAAACAGTTAAGGAGGTTCGGATATGAATAGAATGCTTAATTTCGAAGACGAATACCGAAAATATGCGAAAAGTTCCGCTCCGGATCTCTGGGACAGGATCGAAGCGGGTATAGATGCAATAAGTGCGGAAGAAATATCTTCTGATGATAAGGTACAGAAGCAGACAGATACAGAGGCGGAAGAAGACGGTAAAGTTATTAGTATAACTGCATCCGAAAGCTATAGAGATTACGGGATCGCGGAATCAGAGGATACCGAAATAGAAGATACCGATAATAGGGTGGCTGAGCCCTCGGTAAATAATGCTGTTGAGGAAACCGGGAATCCGGCTGGTGGCAGAGAACCATCGGAAATCAGGGAAGATAAGATATCAGAAATAAACAAGGCGAAAAAGCGAATACATATAACAAGATATACCGGAATAATCGCCGCAGCTGCATGCGGACTTATCGTGATATCCGCTACGGGATGGATATCGAGATCATCCAAGTCTAATTCAGCCGCGGAATCGGCCGCCTATGCACCGGCAGCACCTGCAGCCGAAGCGGCATATGAAGCATCAGCCGAAGCAGCAGCTGAAGCAGAAACACCGGCAGAGAAGGCAGAGAGTTCATATGACTACGAAGCTACATCTGAGGCGGCGGATGATTCTTATGAGTACGAAGCCACATCTGAGGCAGCAGATGATTCATATGAGGACTATGAAGAGGCAGCTGAAAACACAACATATGCAGAAGAGTCCGCTGATGGAAGTTCATATGCTGATGAGAACGCATATGCAGAAGAGGAAGCGGCAGATGAAGCACCGTCAGCAGCCGGAGCATATGCTGATAATTCCAAACAGAGCGAAAGTAACGCCGAAGCTGTAATGATGTCAGAAGCGGCTGGTTCTTCCTATGATGCCGCTGAAAACGAATATTCTGCCGATGGAAGCCAGATGAGCGATATGACGCTGGCTGCGGATAAGGCTGAAGACCTTAAGGCAAGCAGAGATCAGTCGGTTGCAGCCGGTAAAAAGAAGACTTCCGATAAATACAGACAGAAGGAGCAGAGCCTCACTGTTAAGCTTGATTCACTGAAGGAAGAAGACGGGAAGCTTATCTGCACGATGACTGTGACCGATCCGGGTATTACAAAGCATAAGCAGAACGACGTCATTACGGCAGTGATCAATGAACCGATAAAGAGCAGGGTATCGAAATTCTATGAAAGGTCAAGGAGTTCTAAGGATGATACCTATGTGGTCATACTGCTTCCGACGGATTCGGGCTTAATTGTTACTGACATCCGCAGGGAATTCTGATACGTTTGGTTTTCCGGTATCTATTCAGAACAGGTAATGTGTATTTTGCTGTATTGGTGAAGACTAAACGAAAATCAGGATAACTTCGGTAAAGATTCACAAAAAACGGTAGCGGAATGTGTTGTGTATAGTTGATTTTTCATGTATAATATATTTTGCATCTTTATACGGTACGATTATGACGAAAATGTGTTTCGGACAGTGTGACGGAACATGATGAGGGATCAGACGTTTCGGACGTAGATAAGGGCAGAATATATTAAAGGAACGGACTGTGGATGAAGAATAAGATCATATGCGCAATAACTATCGCATCACTGCTGGCAGGAGGAGTATGGTTTACGCCGAAGGCGAACGAACCGGAGATTTCGCTTGGAGATCAGCCGGCGTCATATCAGAGTGATGAGCTGTCCGGAGAGGATGAAGGTCTTATACTTGATGATGGACTGCTTTTGGAGGACGGTGTTGATATATCAGGTGATTCATCAGGTGAGCTGTTGATCAATGATTCCGGTTCGGACATTGATATAGCAGATCCTGATATCACAGACGGAGAGATCGATGTTGATGACGGTGAAATACGTCTGAGTGATGAACCGGTCGAGGATGTGGTACCCGATGAGCCCGATAATGCAGTAGATACACAAGAGGATGATTATTTCGAGACGGATGCTGCGTATATATATGATGACAGGCCGTTCGATGCTTCGTATATTACAGGCAAGGGCGTTGAGAGGATAAGAAAGGTTATAGTGGCATATGCGGAATCACTGGGCGGGACCTTCAGAAGTCCGTATTACAAGGGCGGCCAGCCTGTCAGCATCCAGTGCTGCGCTTATGTCAATCAGGTATGGAAGCACGTATTCGGCAAGGATATCTATGATACCGGCGTTATGACCACTACCAGTCATGAGGGTGAGACCATATACAGTTTTCTTGAACGTACGGGCGCAAGAGCAGGAGACATCCTGTATGTGCGTTACTGGAAGGTTAAGAAGAATGACTGGTCCTCGCATTTCATGATCTTACTTGATTATGATAAGACAGGTGTATATGTAACGGATGGATATGAAACGGATGGCGGTCAGTTCCTTGTGTGGCGTATAGATAAGAAGGCAATTTACAGTCAGTCGAACTTCTTTAAGAAGACCGGAAGCGACCGGGATAAGCCGAACAGCGTACACTGGACGGGTAAGGACGGAAGCTTCTTCAAGCTGTACCGTATGAGGCAGGAGGAATGGTGCAACGTAGCCAATTCGACATATGACGAATATGAGACCGATCCGATGGTCCGTTCTTCCTTTACAAGAATAAACAGGGCTGAGGGAACCTATACGATAACATCGGTAATCCGTTCGGGTAACGGGCTTGACAGGGTTCAGTTCCCTGTCTGGACGGTTGCGGACGGACAGGATGACCTGATGGCGGATTATGAGACCGACGAAGCGGCTTCGGGCGAAATAGAACCGCTTGATGACGATCTGTACAGGGTTACCTATACTGTTAACATTGCGGATCACAATAACGAATGCGGTAATTACATGGCCGAGATGTATATATATGATACGATGGGCGTACTTATCACATACCAGTGCGACGCGGTTAATATGGACGGAGCAGCCGGCAGCGTCTGTGTCGATCCCATCCCTTGGTCGCTGGAGTAAATACTTGGAGAAGGTTAATTAGTCTGAAGTTTGAATGGGATACTGAAAAAGAAATTCAGAATAACGGAAAGAAAAGAATGTATTAGGCTGATTTCTGCAAGAGTAGCGACGGAAACGGAGAGGAGATTATACTATGATGAAAGTATCTTATTTACAAGAGAATGATAAACTTTCGGAAGAACAGAAAGCTGAGGTTAGAGAAGCAGCAAGGTACGGTGTGCAGTTTGATGAAGATAGTCCGGAAATGACACCTGAGATGGAGAAAGCTTTTGAGGTGGCTGTAAAATCCAGGAACCGATTGAAAGCAATATAGGTATATGTAGATAATGATAGAGAATAATAATATACTACAATTCGCAGAAGCACTGTGTAAATACAGTAATAAGGATGAAGAGTTCTATAAGGAATTCATACGGAGGCTTGAGGAGTCGCCTGCGCTGTATAAGGAGTTCGAATACTATCTTGAGCATCAGGACTTCCTGTGTGAGATGAACATACAGGGGATAACGGTTCCCGATATCCTGGTATGGCAGGTGGATAAGTTCAAGGCCGGGATAGATGAGGGACGCTTCGAGCTTAAGTATAATGCGGATGCCATGCTTCTTATGGCTTTTAACACCATGTATGAGGTGGAGAAGGATCCGTCAAAGTATCTTGAGAATTTCAGAACTGTGACGGGTTCGGATTACGAGGATAAGATCAAGGGATATTAAATATCACCGCATATGGTGTGTCAAGACCTTGCGAACCACTAAGTTTTGTGCTAACATAGGTGGGTATAGACGAAAGGTGAGGGCATGTACGCGGCATTATTTATTTTGTGGATAATATTTAACGGAAGGTTAACGCCTGAGGTGGCCATTATAGGGCTAATCGTATCGGCTGCAATCTTCCTTTTTATATGCAGATTTATGGATTACAGTCTCCGTAAGGAGAAGATGCTGTATATCCTTATCCCGTGGATGATAAAATACTTTTTTATCCTGTTGACCGAGATAGTCAAAGCTAATTTTGCCACGGCGCGATTCGTTCTGAATCCGAAGATAGAGGTGGAACCGAGGATAGTGACCTTTAAGCCGGAGCTTCATTATGATTTTCTCAAGGTGGTACTTGCGAATTCGATCACGCTTACTCCGGGTACCATCACTATAGAGATAGAGGATGGGGTTTATACCGTGCACTGCCTGGATATGGAGCTGGCGACAGATATAGGTACATCAGTGTTTGTTAAGGAGTTAATGAAAGCACAGGAAAGGATGGACAGGGTCAGATGAGCGGCGTTATGTCAGCACAGAATGTGCTCCTGACGGGAATAATGTTTTTATATGCCGGTCTGGTGGTCCTTGTGCTTATCAGGGCAGTCTCGGGACCGAGGATCGCTGACAGGCTTATGGCCATAAACATGATAGGTACCATAGGTATCTTTCTTATGGCTGTTACAGCGGTCAAGCTGGATGAGGAATATCTGCTTGATATCTGTATTATTTATGCGATGATCAGCTTCCTCTCGGTAGTTATCCTGACTAAGGTTTATATGGGAGTTCATCTTGAGAACGAGATGAAGAGACAGAAACAGGAGAGGATGAGACGGGAGAGCGAAGAGGCAAACGGGGTCAATGATAAAGAAGAGGATGAGCTTGACAGGCTGCTAAAGAGTCTGGAAGAGCATCCGGACGGAAACAGGTAATAGATAACAGGCAGCAGGCTCTTAAAAGGGAGATAACGGATGGAATGGGTAAGGTTTATCGCGGCTGCGATATGTCTGATATTCGCAGCGGTCATGGAATGTATAGCGGTATTCGGAGTATATAAGTTCAGGTTCGTCATGAACAGAATGCACTCGGCTGCCATAGGGGATACCATGGGACTTATGCTTGGCGCACTGGGACTTATGCTTCTTAAGGGAAGCAGGTGGTTCTCTTATAAGATGGTTCTCGTGGTCGTGCTTTTGTGGATGACCTCCACGATATCATCCCATGTGATAATGAGGATGGAATACAATATCGATCAGAAAGCTGTAGAGGAGGAGACGGGAGGAAGATGACAGTATTTGCGTGTTTGCTGCTGGGCTTTCTTATAGCCTGCGCGATTGCCACATGTCTGCATAAGACACTGCTTACATCGATAATAATTTTCATGGCGTACAGTACGGTCATGAGCGTTATATGGGCACTCCTTGAATCACCGGACCTTGCCATCACGGAGGCAGCGGTAGGCGCCGGAGTGACCTCGATACTTTTCTTCGTAACGCTTAAGAAGATAAAGGCCGTAGAGGCTTTCGAGATAAATGCCGTATCCGATGAAGGCAAGGAAGACAAGAACGGCTGAACCATGATGGTTTAGAGGAGCTATATAAAGAGGGCTGAACCGGGAGCTTATCACAGATGTTGCGGATATGACAGGTAACAGCCACGAAGAAGAGATCGTAAGATAAATGAGCAGGAAAAGAAGAGATTACAAGTCAACATTTTACAGCAGAATAGAGAACTTCGTTAACGGAAAAGAGCAGTTCCTTATATACAGGGAATCAAAGAAAACGGATGTCGAGAAGTTTGAGTCGCTCGAAGAGGAACTGACAGAGGCGGCAGACCTTCTTGAAATGAGGGAAGAGCTGCAGTGGATGAGAGATCATACGGAGCCCCTTGATTTCCTTAAGAGATTCCACAGGCTTTACGGCGTTATAGCGGTACTTGTGTGCTTTACCATGATGGTGCTGCTGCTTGTTACCGTATCGTGGCTTCCCAGGTTCGGAAATGCAGACAACCCCGCCAATAACGAGGTTATTAAGAGATATATCGAGAAGGGTGAGGAAGAAACGGGTGCCGTGAACATAGTCACCGGCCTTATCCTTAACTATCGTGGCTTCGATACCATGGGCGAGACCCATGTACTGTTTATTGCAGCCAGCTGCGTTATGATCCTGCTTCTTATTGCCGAGGGTGAGGAGAAGAGGGCAGGCTACGCCTTTGACAGGTATCTTGAACCCAAGAACGATATCATTATCCAGAAGGTGGCGGCTTTTCTGGTTCCCATGGTTTTCGTTCTCGGGATATACGTCATACTTAACGGTCATCTGTCGCCCGGCGGAGGCTTCTCTGGAGGCGCCATCATAGGAGCCGGACTTATCATGTATGTATCTGCATACGGCTTTCACAAGACGGAGCGTTTCTTCAATGAGCATGTATATAAAGTCGCCAAGGTAAGTGCGCTGTGCTTCTATGTGTGCTGCTTAAGCTACTATTTCTATATGGGAGCGCATGGATATGATAACCATATTTCGCTGGGTACGCCCGGGAATATCATAAGCAGCGGTCTTATACTGTTTATCAATATTTTTGTCGGGACCGAAGTGGCATGTACCATGTATGCCTTTTACGCCCTGTTCAGAAAGGGGGGACTCGAATGATAGGCCCCAATCTTTTCTACAACGTGTTTTCGGTGGCGGCGGTGATACTTTTCTCGGTCGGATTCACAACGCTTATGCTCCACCGCAATATGATCAAGAAGATAATCGGTTTCAATATAATGGATACCGCCGTATATCTCTTCCTTGCGAGCAAGGGATATATTTACGGAAGGAAGGCTCCGATCATCGTTAACGATGTTAAGAGCACGGAAGCCTACATCAATCCCATTCCGGCAGGCCTCGTGCTTACGGGTATAGTTGTGTCCGTGTCTGTTACGGCGCTCATGCTGGCCATAACGATAAGGCTGTATGAACGTTATCACAGTCTGGATATTGATGAAATATCATTGAAGGCAAGGATGGATGCTCCGGGAAGAAACAAATACAGGAAGAAGGAGCCCAATCGAAGCGATAACAAAGAAATGGCGGCAGGAAAGGGAGATGCTAAGGGGAAGGACGCTGCTAATAAGGGCAGAGATACGGTAAATATGGAGGGCAGGAAATGAGCTGGATTGAAAACTGTGTCCCTCTGTCGATAATCATATGTCTTATGGGTGGCATCATAAGTTCGGCGATAAAGGGTGAGGCGGCCAGAAAGCTTACAGTGGCGCTGATAACCGTAGTGGCTGCGATGAATGCGCTGATACTTGGCTATACTGTCCGGCTGGGACATGAATTCGTATATGTTATGGGTAAGTTCCCTGCACCATGGGGTAATGAGCTTCGCGCCGGGTGTCTTGAGGGGCTTATGGGACTGTTCTTTGCCGTTATTATGCTGCTATCGGTCATAGGTGGTATAAGAGGACAGAATGATGATATTAAGCCGAGCCGTATGAACCTTTATTTCATCATGATCAACCTTATGATGAGCTCACTGATGGCTCTGGTATATACCAACGACCTGTTCACGGCCTATGTATTCGTGGAAATAAATACAATGGCTGCCTGTGCCCTTATCATGATAAGGGATAACGGCCATACGATCGTGGCTGCGACCAAATACATGATAATGAGTCTGCTTGGTTCAGGTCTTCTGCTTATAGGAATAAGCATGCTGTATTCGATAACGGGACAGCTTCTTATGCCCAATATTAAGGAAGCGGTCGACAGGCTGGCGGCATCGGGAGATTATGCGATACCGCTTACGGTCATCATAGGTCTTCTGAGCGTTGCGCTTGCCATCAAGAGCGCTCTTTATCCATTCCACAGCTGGCTGCCCGAGGCTTACGGTTTCTCGACGGCATCATCGGCTGCGATACTTTCATCGCTGGTGAGCAAGGGCTATATCTTCTTACTTATAAAGATATTCTACCGGGTTATCGGAATCCAGGTAATGGTGGGACATAAGATAACCAATATCCTGTTTATCTTCGGAATAATCGGTATGATCATGGGTTCGGTGACTGCCATAAGACAGACCGATGCGAGACACCTGATCGCATATTCCTCGATAGCGCAGATAGGATATATTTACATGGGCATCGGTCTTGGGAGCACGGCGGGAATGATCGCCGCAGTATTCCATATTCTGTCACACGGAGCTACGAAATCGATGCTGTTTATCGCACAGAGAGGGCTCGTGGAGGTATCTAACGGAAGCAAGAACTTCACCGATCTTAAGGGTTCGGGGCTGCGCAATAAGCTTTCGGGAGTGGCTTTTGCCGTGGGTGCATTTTCGATGGTCGGTATTCCGCTGCTGGCAGGCTTTACTTCGAAGGTTTATTTTGCCAAGGCTGCGATAACGGCTGTTGATGCGAAGATGTGGATCGCCATGATCACGCTGGCTATTTCAACGATACTTAATGCAGTCTATTTCATCCGTGCAACAATATCGGTATATACCCCGAGAAACATGAATTACGCAGATCCTAATTACAGACCGAGCAAAATGACCAATGTGGCGCTCGTCTGTTTTATAGCGCTTAATTTCTTTCTCGGAGTTCTTTCTTATCCCATATATCATACGATAGAGCTGGGACTTAAGATATTTGGTTAGGGGATTGTTAAATGTACCTTTTAAAGGACGTATCCATTTATTTCAGACCGGACACGCTGGGACTTATGTTCCTGATACTGACCGTTACCATGTGGATAATGGATCTCATCTATTCAATTGAATATATGAAAGGTGAAAAGCACAGGAAGAGGTTCTATCTGTTCTATGTGCTGACCCTTATGAGCATGTGTGGTATCTGTCTGGCAGGTAACCTCATAACCATGTATATGTGCTATGAGCTGATGGCTGTGGTAACTCTGCCCCTTGTACTGCATGAACAGACAGCGGATGCGATAGCTGCAGGCAAGAAATATATCTTCTATTCTGTAGGCGGCGCATTTCTGGGTCTCGTGGGATTCTTCTTCATGTACATATACGGCGATACGCTTACGTTTACGCCCGGCGGAGTCCTTAATATGGCAAGGCTTGCAGGACATGAGGATGCGATGAGAGTGGTGACACTGCTTGTGATAATCGGCTTTGGCTCCAAGGCAGGCATGTTCCCGCTCCATGGATGGCTTCCTACCGCTCATCCGGTAGCACCGTCTCCGGCATCGGCTTTTCTGTCGGGAAATATAACGAAGATGGGCGTGTTCGTGATAATAAGATATGTTTATTATCTTGTGGGCGCTGACTTCATAAAGGGCACATGGGTACAGTACACCTTCCTCGGGCTTACCATCCTTACGATCGTGATGGGATCCATGATGGCTTATAAGGAGCAGGTGTTTAAGAAGAGGCTTGCTTATTCCACAGTCAGTCAGGTAAGCTACGCGCTGTTCGGTATCGCGCTGTTTAACAGGATCGGGCTTATCGGCGGACTGCTGCATGTGATCTTCCATTCATTTGCGAAGAATACGCTGTTCGAGGTAGCCGGAGCCGTGATCCATGAAACCGGGAAGAAGAAGGCGGAGGATTATAAGGACATGGCAAGATACATGCCAATAACCATGGGCTGCTACACCCTTGTTTCACTTACGCTTGTGGGTATTCCTCCGACAAGCGCTTTCCTGAGTAAGTGGTATCTTGCGACGGGATCTTTGGAGACTGAACTTAGCGTGATCTCGTGGCTCGGTCCTGTGGCGCTTATAGTAAGCGCACTGCTTACGGCGGGATATCTTTTGAGTATTACGCTTAAGGCGTTCTTCCCCGGAGATGAGTATGATTACCCCTGTCTTGAGAAGAAGGAACCGGGGAAATATATGCTGATACCGATGCTTATAATGTCGATCATGTCGGTCCTGATGGGTATATGGGCAGAGCCTGTTATGCGGGTTGCGAAGCTGATCGCAGGGAGTATTTTATAAATGAATAAATACATGATAATCGTTCCGATCCTCTTTCCGATAATCACGGGAGCGATCCTTCCGCTGTTTAAGTTCACGGAAAGAAGGAGCAGGAACATTTACACAGAGCTTGTGACTCTGCTTAATTCAATAATGGTATGGGTACTGCTGTTCAATGCCCCCAAGGGCTCTGTCAGGGCACTTAATCTTGCCGGCGATCTGGAGATAACCTTCATGGTGGACGGACTCGGTTCCGTGTTCGCGGGACTTATAGCGTTCCTTTGGCCGATAGCCACTCTGTACGCCTTTGAGTATATGGAGCATCACGGGAAGGAGAATACCTTCTTTACCTTCTATACCATGACCTACGGCGTCACTCTCGGAATAGCCCTGGCAGCCAATCTTATGACCATGTATATGTTTTATGAGATGCTGACTCTCGTTACTCTTCCTCTTGTCATGGCGGGAATGAGCAGGGAGGCCATCATGGCAGGCCGGAAGTATATCCTGTATTCAATGGGCGGAGCCGCCTTTGCTTTTATCGGATTTATCTTTATCTTCACCTTCGGTACCACAATGAACTTCGTTCCGGGCGGTGTGCTGCAGGGAGCAAATATAGCAGGCAGGGGAAATCTTCTTCGGGCCGTATATGTGCTTGCCGTGCTTGGCTTCGGCGTTAAGGCGGCGATATTTCCCTTTCACAGATGGCTTCCGACGGCATCCATAGCTCCTACGCCGGTCACGGCGCTGCTTCATGCGGTGGCAGTTGTCAAGGCAGGTGCTTTCGCGATAATAAGGATAACCTATTACAGCTTCGGAACGGAATTCCTAAGGGGAACATTTGCCCAGTATACGGTTATGTGCTTTGCCATGGTGACGATCATCTTCGGATCCGCGAGGGCAGTTAAGGAACCTCATTTCAAGAGAAGGCTTGCCTATTCGACTGTGAGCAATCTTTCATACATCGTATTCGGAGCTTCACTTATGACGCATGCAGGACTCGCAGCATCGTTAACACATATGATCTATCATGCCGTGATCAAGATCACACTGTTCTTCTGCGCAGGCGCGGTGCTTATACGGACACATAAGGAGTATGTGAAGGAATTAAACGGGCTGGGCTACAGGATGCCCGTAACCTTCGCGGCTTTTGCAGTCGGCGCTCTGTCGCTTACCGGTGTCCCGCCGTTTCCGGGATTTATAAGTAAGTGGAATCTGTGTACGGCGGCTGTAGCTGAGGGAACGCCTTATGCCTATGTCGGAATAGGCGTGCTTCTTACATCGGCCTTCCTTACAGCCATATATATGTTCACAACACTGTTCCGGGCATATTTCCCGAAGGAAGATTTCGATTATAAGACGATAAAGGGCTTCAGCGATCCCGGATGGCAGATGCGGGTACCGTTTGTAATATTTATTGTTGTGATGATCGTGCTTGGATTCACGGCTCCGCTTGTGTACAGGATATGCAGCGGAGTAATATAAGATGCAGCGGTGTCTGAATAGTTACCGGAATATTAAGATATAAAACGTAACGGAGAGAGTATATGCTTCTTGCTTTGGCAGCAGGCCCTATGGCGGCCGGTGTAATCGCATTCATACTGGGTAAGAGGTTCGGAAGAACTGCAAGGGACTACTTTGCTGATCTTGTGGCTGTGGTTGAGCTTGCCCTGCTTATATACTGCTCATATCTTGAACTGAGCGGTAAGCCCGTGTACTTTATCGCAAGGGATATGTGCGGCCTCGGATTGAGCTTAAAGCTTGACGGATTCAGGATCATATACGGACTGGTAGCAGCCTTTATGTGGGCTATGACCACCATATTTTCAAGAGAGTATATGGCGCATTATCCAAGAACCAACAGGTATTATTTCTTCTTCCTGTTCACTCTCGGAGCGACGGTGGGAGTATTTCTGTCGGCAGACCTTTTCACAACATTCCTGTTCTTTGAGATTATGTCCTTCACATCGTACGCATGGGTTGCTCATGACGAGACGAAGGAGTCGCTTCGCGCCGCGGAGACCTATCTGTGCGTTGCGGTTATAGGCGGCATGGTCATGCTCATGGGTCTCTTCCTTCTGTACAGCATGACAGGGACGCTCAGGATGGAAGAGCTGTATGAATCTGTAAGCCAGGCGGTTCTTATTGATCCTTCGCTGAAGTCAAGAGTCTATGTTGCAGGCGGCTGTATGCTGTTCGGATTCGGCGCCAAGGCAGGTATGTTCCCGCTTCACATATGGCTGCCCAAAGCTCATCCCGTAGCTCCTGCTCCCGCATCAGCGCTTCTGTCAGGTATCCTTACGAAATCGGGAATCTTCGGGATACTCGTGATCTCATCTCATATATTCCTTCATGATCCGGACTGGGGCTTTACGATACTGGTACTGGGCGTGATAACGATGTTCACAGGAGCGCTTCTCGGTGTATTCAGTATAAATATTAAACGTACGCTTGCATGCTCATCAATGTCGCAGATAGGCTTCATCCTCGTAGGTATAGGAATGCAGGGGCTGCTTGGCGGAGAAAACGCACTTGCGATAAGAGGAACGATCCTTCACATGGTCAATCACTCACTTATCAAGCTGGTACTGTTCATGTGCGCGGGCGTTATCTATATGAACCTGCACGAGCTTGATCTGAACAGGATAAGAGGCTTCGGCAAGGGTAAGATAATCCTTACTGCGGCCTTCCTTGTCGGCGGACTGTCAATAAGCGGTATTCCCGGATTCTCAGGTTATATAAGCAAAACACTTCTGCATGAATCGATAGTGGAATATATGAATGAAGCTCCGGCGGAAATGTACGGCACCTATAAATTCATTGAAGCCGTATTCCTTCTTACGGGCGGAATGACGCTTGCCTATATGACCAAGCTGTTTGCCGCCGTGTTCATAGAGAAACGTACAGCCGGTTCAGGACACGGACAAGGGGATGCAGGCTCTTATTCATATTCCGCTGAGGATGAACGCAGCGGACATGAGCATGATACGGGATGCAGGGAAGGAGCTTACATGAACGATCAGTCTTCCTTCGCGATAATCCTTTCGGCGCTGGTACTGTTCATACTCGGGGCAGGGCCTTACAGGTTCATGGACAGTATAGCCGCACTTGCCGTACCCTTTATGAACGGAGAGGAATTCGGAGAGAGGGTTAATTATTTCTCGGGCGGCAATCTTAAGGGCGGACTTATTTCGATAAGCATTGGAATGCTGATATATTTCGGATTTATAAGAACTGTTCTTATGAAGAAGGATGAGAGCGGGAATAAGGTATATATCGATGCATGGCCGGCATGGCTGGATGTAGAGAATCTTATATACCGTCCTGCCCTTCAGCATATCATACCGTTTGTCCTTTCATTTATATTGAGGATATTTGACAGGATGACCGATCATGCCGTATCGCTTATGCAGAGAACCATGCTTAGCGAGATTGAGCCGCGCAGGCCGCTGCTTTACGGTAATGCGTTTACGCATACGGCGGGAATGGCACTTGACAAGGTGGAGGAGCTTCTTAATGATACGATCAGGAAGAAGCGTCCGAAGCATGTGAATTATGAGAAGAAGATAGCACTCTCGGTAGAACAGGTATTCAAGACCTTCAGGCTTACATCAAGAAGCGTATCCTTCGGTCTTATGATGTTCAGCTTAGGATGTATATTTACACTTATCTATCTTATTTATGTACTTGTTATGCATATAACATAGGAGACTGTTATGAACATAGACGAAGTCCTTAAGGAGCTTGACTCACTTCCCGGTGGGGATGAAGCTTATAAAACCTTTGATTTTCTGAAAGAGAAGATAGATGAGGCACATGCCGAAGGAGATCATTCCGCTGAGCTTACGCTTATAAATGAAATGATCGGTTACTGCCGCTATACCGGAAGACATGAGGATTCCGCATTCTATGGTGATTATGCGGTCAGACTGTGTGAGGAGCAGGGGCTTTCGGATTCGCTTCCGTATGCAACGTCTCTTCTTAACATTGCGACGGCGGACAGGGCAGCAGGCAGGCTTAAGGAATCCATGAAGGGATATAAGAAGGTAGAAGCGCTGTATGATAAGCTGGTAAAGAAGGGGGATTATCTGTATGCCGCTCTTTACAATAACATGAGCCTTCTGTATCAGGAGATGGACGATCATAAGGGCTCTGCAAGATATCTGGAGGCAGCGCTCAATACGATCGACGGTCTTGGCGGTGAGCGTGTTCCCCAGGCAATAACAAGGACCAATCTTGCACAGGCATATTTAAGGTTAGGTAATTACGGAAGGGCAGAGGATCTGCTTAAGGAAGCGGAGGCGATCTTTGAGGAGCTGGGCGGAGATGAATTCCATTATCCGGGATGTCTTAATGCTTTGGGACAGCTGTATTATGAGAAGAAGGATTACGCTAAGAGCAGGGAATATTACAGCAGGGCTCTCAAGCTGTTAAAGCAGCATGTTGGTGAAGATAATCCCGCGTATATTTCGGTCGCTTCGAATCTTAAGATGGCAGACGGTATGGCTGCAGGCTTAGGAAATACAGACAGGACAGAAGAGAAGGATCTGACGCAAGACGCTGACCGAAGCAGAGAAGAAAATATGACAGAAGGTGCTGAACGAGGCAGAGAAGAAAATCTGACAGAAGGTGCTGACCCGGACAGAAAAGAAAATCTGACAGAAGTTACTGACCCAGGCAGAGAAGAGAACCTGACAGAAAATATAACAGTACATAAGGAATCATACAAAAACGAAAAGATAAACGGCATGGAATTAAGCCGCAGGTTCTATGAGGAATTCGGAAGGGATATGATAGAGACAGGATTCCCTGAATATCGGGACAGGATCACTGTAGGACTGGTGGGAAGAGGTTCCCAGTGCTACGGATATGATGATGAACTGTCCACAGACCATGATTACGGTCCGGATTTCTGTATCTTTCTGGATGATGATCTGTTCAACAGTATAGGGGATGAACTGCAGAAGGCGTACGATGATCTTCCCAGGGAATATATGGGCTATAAACGGGTCACTTTACTGCCGCCTGACGGAAGAAGGGTCGGAGTGATAAGAACACGGGAGTTCTACAGCCGGATATTGGAGGTGGATGAAGACTTCCTTGGGAGATATGTGGAAGCGGCTTCTGCTATGGATCCGGAATGCGGCAGTGAAGTTAACGAAACCAAGACTGCTATATACGGTTTCTTCGCAGCGGTAAAGGAAGAGCATCTGTCCGCATGCACCAACGGAGAGATATTTAAGGAGGGCGAGGGTGATTTCATAAGGATAAGAAAATTGCTGTCATATTATCCTGATATCATCTGGAGGCGGAGGATAGCAGAGGAGCTTCATTATTCGGCACAGATGGGCCAGTATAATTACATAAGAATGCTAAAGAGGGGTGAGAAGGTAGCCTCTGAGATAGCGCTTGCAGGATATATGGAACACACCATGAAGCTTGTATATCTGATAAACAGGAAGTATGCTCCGTATTATAAATGGCTGCATCACGGAATGGCAGATCTTGAGAAAGCGGCTGTAATTATGGATATCTTTAATGCAGTCTATGATATGCCCAAAGGAGACGAGAGGATCAGGATGACAACGGAAATAGTAGCGGCTATAATCATAGAAGAGCTTGATAAGATAGGTATGACAGGGAATGTTCCGAAGGAAGAGAAATTCCTGGATGTTTATTCGCAGATGATGATGAGAGGGGATCAGAGAACCTTCCCATAGTTTTACAGAGTGAACCGGAGAACCGTCCCCTGGTTCCCGCTGGTACCCGAAAACTTTGCAGTTTGTCAAAAAATATAATAAAGGAGAGAGTAAATATGTCAGAAATTAACTTGAATACTAACCTAAGTTCGTGTATCATAAACAACGCACCGGGTGTTAAAGAAGGGAAAACACCCATGTCTGGAAGCAGTGACAGAGACTCTGTAAATGAGATCGTCATGCTTGAGTGGCAGGCATTTGATAAGGTTCAGAATGAAGGCGGACGTGCATCCTGTCAGGATGACTGGGATACGTTCTCTATAATGAGGAGAAGCCAGTATGATACATGGACCGACGAAATGCTGGATTCATATATAGATGATTTCTACACAGCCAATGAAAACGGCTGGAATCTCATCACTGAGAAGTATGCACGCATGGAGGAAAGCACGGCTCCCGAAAGCTACGCAAAGATTAAGGATGCACTTCCTGAGGTCGATGAGACCAAGAAGGCGATCGTAGATCAGATCGCCGGGATACAGGTCGAATGGATGGAACAGTTTGCAGCCCGTTATCCTAAGGCGGCTGCCAATGCCAGAAGCATCCATTCATCCGAGGATACGATAAACAACACTTCTTATGAAACATATCTGCGGGGCGAGCTCATGACCTATTCAGCCAGAACACTGGCTTTGTACGGGCAGTTTATAGTTAAGCTTGCCGGCAGCGGGAAGAATCTGGCTTGCATGATCATGGAGAATACGGCGAAAGCATACGGATATGACAGCCTTGATGCACTTGAGGAAAGTCTGTAAAACGGTGCCGTTTAGACCGGAGCATGTAAGCGGACACAATAATAATATAAAAAGAGATCTATGGGTAACGAAGACAGCACTACATCAGGGAAGACAATTAAAGAACGTACCGTTAAGAAGAAAGCAGCACGGAGTATTGTGGCACCCAGGACCGATGAGGAGATCGCCGGACGGGAGTCAAAGCGCCGTGAGCCTTATGCTGCAATGAACAGACAGCCGGTAAGTGAGAGGGAAACCAAGGTCATTAAGACTCCCGGCGGTATGAAGGTTCGTGAGGAATCCGGCAAGGGAGTTAAGATGGTTACGGCTCCGATCCGGCTCACATGGAATGAAGATACCATTTCACCGGCGCAGGGCACAGCCAGGAAAGTGCAGGCAACAGGCTGGCCGGAGACTCCGCCGGCTCCGAAGAAGAGCAGTAAGGAGATGGTAAGGTCAAGGACTGCATCGCAGGGACAGGATAATAAGCCTTCAGTACAACGGCAGGATATTCAGCAGCAGTCTCAGATGATGCCGGGACAACACCAACAGTCCGGTCAACAGCCACAGCAGAACCTGCAGAAGCAGCTGCAGTCACAGCACGGCTCCGGACAGAATGGTCCGAAACAGCAGATGTCTGGGAATGCAGGGACGCAGCAGAACATGGGGCAGAAGGAGCCGGACAGGAATATGCAGCAGCTCCCGCGTATTCCGGAGACCATAGAAGCCCTGAAGGAAATGACAGGTCCGCTTCCGGATATAAAGGAAGAGCTTAAAAGAAGTAATCTCATGCAGCAGAGGTATATGCCTGAAGCGGTAAGGGATAAGCAGAGCGGTGCTCTTACGGTCCGGCCCATGAAAGAGGGTCCTCAGAAGGGAATGCAGGGTCAGCAGCGTACCATAACGGGAAGCTATGGACAGCCGCATTCAAATGTAGCGGGACTGGCATCTGTCAAAGAATCCAATACAGGAAATACAAGTGTCTGGAATCCTGTTGAACAGGAGAGCATGCACTTAAATAAAGAAGGCCGGAAGGGCGCAGACGGGGGCGTGACTGTTCCAATCAGTATGCGCGATCCGGAAGGGACAAACACCCTTACGACAGTAACAAACAGGATAGACAGAGAAGCTGTAAATGAAGAGATAGAGCACAGAGGACAGAGGAGAATATTAAAGACCGTCGTAACGACCACAACGACTACCACTTACGAAACGGTTAATGATGATGATCTGAGAGAGATATCCACTCCGCCATCCGAGACGGTGACGGAAACAGTACCGGGCACTCCGGCTACTGGTCCTGCGGGACAGCCGCCGGGAAGACCGGGAGCAAGACCGGCACAGCGCCCGGGTTCAAGACCGGGGCAGCGCCCTCAGCGACCGCAGAATATGCGTAATCCCGCGAACAGGACGGGAGGGCCGCAGGGACAGCGTGGACCGCAGAATCGCAGGCCCATGCCTAACACAGGTGTGATGCTGGGCACAGGGGTTATTCCGGCTACCGGTAATATACCGAATACGGGTGTGATACCGAACCCCGGTAGCATGCAGAATACGGGAGTGATGCCGAATCCCGGAAACATACCGAATACGGGTGTGATACCAACCCCCGGTAATATGCAGAGTACGGGTGTGATACCGAATCAGGGTAACATGCCGAATAAGGGTTCCATGACAGACAGGATGATGACCGGAACACAGGCAGACAGGAAACCCATGTCGGCGATGGATAAGCAGCTTGCCGATATAGAAAAGGCATTGGGCCTTTCGAATGACGTAAGCAGTCCCAATACCGGAAACACAGGCGTTATAAATAATACCGGAATTACCGAAAATGGCGTCAATAATGTTAACAATGCCAATGTCAATGGTAATGTCAATGGCACCGCCAATGTAAATGCGAAGCCGGGCAATAATAATGATAAACAACGGCTTGATGAAGATATCTTCAAAGGGATAGATACGTTTTCGAAGAGTCCGACAGTTAATATCGACGGGAATAAGGGTCAGAGGAACAAATCAGCGGAATATGTGATCCTTGCGATAGAGGGTGTTGTATTTGTTATCGTCCTGTGCATATGTATGATGATCTACAGCAATATCAGAAAAAGTAACCGAAGTACCGATATTGTTAAGACACCGGCAGAAGAAACTGAGACATCACCTGTCGAGGATGATGTGACGATTGATACGGGTTCAGACGGTCTGGAAGTTCAGGAAGCGGGAGCCGGAGACGAGATAATGTCAGGAGATGATACAGAGTCGGGGACATCTGATGATCTGACACTTACATCCTCATCGGATTCCGTGGATGTGGATAATGATAATTTTACCTTAAGATGTACCAACGTTACCGTTGTTCTTGACTCAAATAATAATCCGGCAGCACTTATTTACTTTACATTTGTCAATAAGACGAGTAAACTTTTATCTATGTCAGAGGTATTTCCGCCGAGCGTTACTCAGAACGGAGAGCCATGCGAAACATATGCTTCACTCAACGAATATCCTGAGGAATTCTATAATAAGGACACACAGATTTCCGACGGAGCTTCAATAGACTGCTGTTATTCGGTATCGCTTAAGGATGCAGTATCCCCGCTGCAGCTGACGATACATGATAACTATGATACATTTCAGGATGTCGGGACAACAGAAATACCGTTGCAATAATTGGATCTGATTCTGAGGGGCAATACATAATAGGGAGGAGAAAGGGAAATGAAGAAAAGAAGAATTAAAAGGAAAAGAATGTCGCAGATACTTATAATAGTCGGAGCAGTCTTTGTGGTGATTATCATAGTTGCTGCGGTAATACTTCTGCTCAGGTCGTTAAAGACGCTGAAATCAATAACGCTGACCCCCAATTTTGCCGAGACAGAGCTGGATGTAGACCAGGATTACGTATTTACAATAAAGGCCAATCCCGCCAAGGCAAATCTTAAATCCCTGAAATATAATGTTGATGATGCAACGGCATCCTTCGGAAAAGGTTCGGGATCGGAGACTACAACGGCAATACTTCATACCGGTGCAGAAGGAACGGTTACTCTGTATGTAAATAAGGACAAGGTAAAGAGTAACGTACTTACATTCCAGGTAGTCGATCAGGCAAGAAAAGCCGAAGCAGAAGCAGCTGCAGCAGAGAAGGCAGCTCAGGAAGCACAGCTTGCAGCTGAAGCTGCTGCCCAGGAAATGGAGCAGGCGGAAGTCGCTACCATGGTAATGGTTACAGGTGATAACGTCCGTATGAGGGCAGAGCCCAATACTGACTGCGAGATAGTTAAGACATGCAAGAAGGGTGAAACATATACCAAGATAGAGTCGGTAGATGACTGGACCAAGATTGATAACGGCGGAAGAGAGTGCTATATAAAGTCCGAATTCTTAAAGGAAGTAACGGCGGAAGAAGCAGACCAGGCACAGGCGGAAATACAGCAGGATACTGCCGAAGCCGACAAGAAGAAAGAGGAAGAGAAGAAGAAAGAAGAAGAAAAGAAGAAGGAAGAAGAAAAGAAGAAGTCGGAAGAAACACAGAAAAACAATGATCAGGCTGCAGCGGATGCAGCTGCAAAAGCGGCTGCAGAGGCAGAAGCAAAAGCCAAGGCCGATGCAGAAGCGGCAGCAAAGGCTCAGGCGGAAGCAGAAGCAGCTGCCCAGGCAGCGGCAGCTGCTGCCGCATCAGCAGGATCTGTAACCATAAACTGTGCAGACGGTCCTGCGCAGTTTTCGAAAGCTGAATATGATTATTTCGTAGCTACATGGAATTATACAGGAATGCCTGAGGAAATGATGACACATCATAGTGCGAGTGAGCTGCACGCATTGTATAACAACACACATTAAGTTATGAAGATAGCGCTATTTGTCGGACAGATATATATGTACAGCCAGAGGGAGACCATCAGGGGTGTGTATGATGAGTGTAAGAAGCACCATGATGATCTGCATCTTTTTTCGTTTCATGTTTCCAAGGATGAGAAGTTTGATCTGGGTGAATATGAATATATAAGGCGAATGGATCTTTCGGGATTCGATGCCTTTATTTTGTATGCATGTGCATTCTATAATCCCAAAATACAGAAGATGGTTGTGACCAAGCTTAAGGCGGTCGGCAAACCCATAATTTCCATTGACAGCTATCAGGAGAATTTCATAAACGTAACCAGCTGCAATAAGGAGGCAATGGCTGAACTGGTCGGGCATCTTATCACGGAGCATGGGGTTAAGAAGATCAATTACGTAAGCGGACCGCAGGACAGCGCGGATGCGGCGGACCGGCTTGAAGCATGCCGGGAGGTAATGGAGAACCATGGACTTCACCTTGATGATGAGCGTATTTTCTTCGGCTCATATTATGTAGACAGCGGATATAAGGCATACGAGTATTTCAAGGCAAATGACATGATGGATGCGGATGCCTTCGTATGTGCCAATGACCAGAATGCGATGGGAATATTCTATAAAGCCGAGGCAGACGATTACAGGATACCGGATGATTTCATCATCACCGGCTTTGATCATATACCCGAAGCCGCATATAACGATCCTTCGATCACATCCATAGAGAGATATGAGCGTTCTATCGGGAAGACTGCGTACAGTCTGATAAACAGTAATCAGGAAGAACCGGTTAAGATCGTTCCCAAGCTTGCGATAGGTACGAGCTGCTGCAGAAACTGCAGGGTCTATACGGATAAGCGTGATGAGTATCTGCGCAAATGTATTAAGAGAGCTGTTGATATTTCAAGGCACACGGGCTATGTAAGTGACTGTGCGGCTGATTTTATGACATACAGATCTGCTGATGAGATGTACAGCATTTTGCCGGATTATCAGCGAAAGTTCGGTATTCCGATAATGAGCATAGTGCTTGACAGGAACGAGAGGCTTAAGACTCTGGATATCCCGTATCATTACAATGCGCTGGACGATGAGCAGATGATCATGCAGATCAAGCGTGCGGATATTTATAATGATCGCGGCGATGGTAACCTGTATATATATTCTTCGCTTCATTACGGCGGTGAATATTTCGGATATGTGGTCAGCACCAATTATTTCGATGCTCTGAATAATGAACTGTATCATATGTTCGTTAATACCATATCCAATATGTATGAACTGGCACAGAAATATGAGGAGCAGGAGGAGTATATTAATAAGCTTAAGGACTTAAGCTATTATGATCCTCTCACTAAGCTGTATAACAGACTTGGATTCTTCAATAAGACGGAGGATATGTTCGACCGTGCAAGGGATGACGGACTGGAGACCTACATTATCTTCGCGGATCTTGATAAGCTTAAGGTGATCAACGATACCATGGGCCATAAGATGGGTGATGAATATCTGGTTGATTTCGCCAATATCCTGTCGGAAGCCACGGATGCGGGCGATGTAGTGATGAGGTTCGGCGGTGATGAATTCGTGGTATTCGGGATCTCGGATGTGGAGGATGAGGTACGCAGGAAGATCCTGAACATTCAGGAACGAATAAAGAAATTCAATGAAAAAGGGAAATATTCGCCCTATATACTAAGTGTAAGCATGGGTTATACAATAATACATCACGATACCGACCAGAGCCTGTTCAAGTTCATAGAGGATGCGGATGGCAAGATGTATAAGGCTAAGATGGCGAAATACGAAGCACGCACCGGAAGTAAGGACAGGCGTTCGGGCAGGGATCGCCGCATAAGCAACAGAAGAAGCCTTAATGAACCTGTGAATTTTACGTAGCGGGTTTTCGGATCAGGGGGGAGATCAGGGGACGGTTCTGGAGACCAGGGGACGGTTCTCTGGTACCGCGTTCCTTTGGTACCAGAGAACCGTCCCCTGGTCTCCAGAACCGTCCCCAACCATTTTAACCAATCAGTTCTTTTACAGTCCCTGCGATTCTTTCGTCCTTGCAGTCTCTGAAGAAATATTCCTTAAAGTGCTCTCCGGACAATGCTCCGACAACAAGCTCCCTGTCAAGCTCTTTCAATATATCGCAGATATCTCTGTAGGTTACGGTCTTTACCTCGTCCAGTATTTTCTTATTGCGTTTCTCGGGTACTGCTCTTTCCCTCGGATAACCCTGTCCGCTTTCTTCGCAGTAGAGCTTCTCGAAAATATACTCAAGGTTTAAGTCTCCGCCCCAGCCGAAGCCCTTAGCAAAAGGAATGGCAATTGCGTTACCGTCGTTGATCTGTGCAAAGGTATAGGCATCCAGCGCATCTTCAACATGTCCGCAGATGACACCCGGGAATGAATTAAGAGCAAGCATCGCCCCTTCGCCGGTTCCGCAGCCTGTTATCACATAATCTGCTGCGCCTGAATTAAGCAGGACTGCAGCCAGAATGCCGTTCTGTACATATGTAAGCTGGCATGCGTCATCAGCTGCATACATACCGTAATTAACTACCTCATGTCCCATCGGCTCTACTACCTTCTTAAGGGCTGCCTCTATTATTCCGTTCTTTGCAGCCTGTGAATTCTCATTAATAAGTGCGATCTTCATTATAAACCTCCTGGATAAATGATATTTGTATGACATATTTAATATAACACAGTTTCTACGCCTGCAACATTATCTATTTTGCTGTAGTTATTGCAACTGTTGCTTTGTGGTTTATTCGCCTGTATAATATAAAACATAGTCGATTATGAATACCTGTATTCAAATGAGAAGAAATAAAAAATAATAAAAAGAAATGGAGAAGGAAAAATGTACAGATTATCGGGAGTAGAAGATGTGGTGCTGCAGCAGATAGTGAGTAATGAGATCGCAGCGGGGTTTCTTAAGACGTTTGGGGTGATGAAGGCAGTAAATAAGCTTGAAATGGGTGAGCGTGAAAAGGGGATAATTAAATATCTTCTTAACACCTATTCAGGGAATGATTCGCTGCATGATCTCGGGGATATACAGCTTGAGGAGATCGCAAAGAAGATTTCGAAGATGTATTCAGAGCTGATCGACATGGACTATGAATATGTGTTTGATGAATTCGGAGAGTATCTTATGTATATCTTCATTAAACATGCGCAGGCGAATGCATTCGATGTCAGGGAGTCGGGATACTTAAGCATCGATGATGTTACGCAGGAGAACTATTCGGAAGTTCCGCTGTTCGCATCCTCGAGCATATGTATAATGGACGAGCTGTATTTAAGGAAGTTCTTCGGTGATCTCTTTGATGAATTCCTCGGAGGCATAGGCGATTATGATGATGATGAAGATGATGATGACGATGACGAAGATAACGACAAAGATGATGATGAAGATGACATTGAAGCTGACGTTAAAGATGAAGGATATGATGAAGTAGACAATGAAATCGATGTGGAAGACGGAGAGGATGAAGAGGATGACTTCGATGATTATGATGAAGAAGAGTTCAGGGAGAGATTTATTGAGAAGATGATACGGCAGGCTTCGATATTTTCGTGTATGGGATTCGAGGAAGACAGCGGTGATTCCTTTGTTTTCTGGGATGATGACTTCCTAAGATATGATAAAACCGGAGGAGCAGCAGGACTGTATGATGAACTGGCAGAAATAAAGGGGCTTATTATGACCAGGGAAAGAAGAGAACCTATGTCGGGATCTGTTAAAAGTCTGATGGACTGATACTTCTGACGGCCATATCCTCCTGAAATATATATGATATGTATATTTTTTGAGAAAATTTGATGGGTTTTTGTTAAAAATTGGAAATAATTGACAATTTTCTATTGTGACCTTGGCGGTTATCTGTTAAAAATTTTCTTGTGTAACTTGGTTTTTTTGTCGCGTTTGCACAAAAAAGTAATAAATCTAATACCATTAAACAGAGAAGGTTGAATTCGCTGGAAATGATGAATTCAGTCAGGGTATCCTTAAGGTTGTCATTAAGAACGGTAAGCAGGAAATAGTTCTTCTTGAAAATGATGTTGAGGATCAGCCTAAGGTTAGTGATTACTTCAACATTGAGTACGCTAATAATGTCAGAAGAGGAACCGCATACGTGCTGATAAGCGCCAAAGATAAGGATGAACAGCCTAAGGATAAGGGTTATAATTTCGCAGGCTCAGCCAAAGGAAGCTTCCGCATCGGTCAGCTGGGATTAAAGGATATCTTTAAGAACCTGTTATTCTAAGGCGGAGCTGGAGGATGGTTCTGGGTGACCCGGGGGACGGTTCTGTGGTAACGTAAGGAGCCAAAGATCCATCCCGGATCTTAACAGACAGATATAATGCAGATTTTAAGTGGACGCCAAACGGCAGATGATTCCTGATATATCAGAGCATAGCAGGATGATCTGCCGGGAGGGGTCCAACTTTAATTGTTAGGAATACAGTTTGCCGCTGAATCATCTGATATGAAAAATACGATGAAAAACGAAGGATTTTAAGACTGTTCTGCATATTTACGATATGATAAAATAAAAAAAATGTGTCATGATAAATGATGGGATGGATAGACGGAATAATGTCAGTATATGCGGTTTCTGATTTGCATGGACAATATAATACATTTATTAAGGGTCTTGAAAAGATCGGTTTCTCAGATGCGGATACCCTTTATGTCATCGGCGATGCGATTGACCGCGGTCCGGACGGGATTAAGATACTGCGGTATATAAGGGAGCATGATAACATGGATCTGATCCTCGGAAACCACGAATTCATGATGCTTAATTCGGTTCCGGCCGACGGTGGCCCGGGGTTTGACGGAGTGGATGCTGATATATGGCTGTTCTTTAATGGCGGGATCACGACATATGAGGAATATGGAAATATTTCAGTGGAGCAGAAGAAGACGATACTTGGCTGGCTTGCCACCAGACAGGTGATAAAGATAATAGATATTAACGGAACGGAATTCTGCCTGACGCATTCGTTCTATATTCCCGGATGTGAAAATAAAAGATATGATGAGCTTACCTATGATACGGTTTCCCATATAGTGTGGGATTCGATATACAGAACCGGCGATGATACCCATGCAGAGGATATATATGGGAATTATGACCATATCTTTGTGACCGGTCATGTACCTGTTCAGAGGATATATATGTCCTATGAGGGTGATGATGATTATAACAGGCTGGAAATGCACAGACACGGGAACCTGCTCTGCATTGACGGAGGCTGTGCACTGGGGTATAACAGCGGAATAAACAACGGAGCGATCTTTTTAAGACTTGATGATCTTAAGGAGTTTCCGGTGCCGGTTGTGGCGCAGCAGTCTTAAGATCAGTAAATGGGAGGATGAAACGCTGATGCTGAATCAGTTTTCAAGGACACAATTAATATACGGAGAGGAAGCGATGGGGAGGCTTGCGTCTTCCCGTGTTGCGGTTTTCGGGATCGGCGGAGTGGGAGGCTATGTGGTGGAGGCTCTTGCAAGGAGCGGGATAGGAGCCCTCGATCTTATAGATGATGACAAGGTATGCCTTACGAATATCAACCGCCAGATAATTGCCACAAGGAAAACGGTCGGGAAATATAAGGTTGACGTGGCTGAAGAAAGGGTACATGATATAAACCCGGACTGTAAGGTCATGGCATACAGGACCTTCTTCCTGCCCCAGACCTGTGATCAGTTTGATTTTCACGAATATGACTATGTTGTTGATGCTATCGATACGGTTACCGGTAAGCTTGCGATCATAGAAAAGGCGAAGGAAGCCGGGGTTCCGGTCATATCTTCAATGGGAGCCGGAAACAAAGTGAATCCGGCCATGTTCGAGGTTGCCGATATATATAAGACATCCATATGTCCTCTTGCCAAGGTGATGAGACGGGAATGCAGGAAGAGGGGGATCGATTCTCTCAAGGTCGTGTATTCCAAAGAGGAGCCGAGGAGACCTCTGGAGGATATGTCGATAAGCTGCAGGCAGAACTGCATCTGTCCGCCAGGAACGGTAAGGAAGTGTACGCAGCGAAGGGATATTCCGGGTTCGACTGCGTTTGTTCCTTCCGTTGCCGGTCTTATCATAGCCGGCGAAGTAATCAATGATCTTACAGGATTCTGATGTAAAAAGTATCTGATCAGATATTGAAAGCGGATTCATCTAAATCTCCGTCGGCAATGGCCTGATCAACCCAGAGCTGAAGGGTGTCAACCGAAAGTGATATTTTATCAAGTGTTTTCTTGATTAAGACAAAATCCGCCAGTTCATCATCTGTGATCCTGCCATCCTCGATGATCTCAAGGAGGCGGTCTTTCTCGCGATTGATCTTATTAAGGGAATTAAGGGTCTCAATGGTTATCTGAGCTAAGTCTTTGATCTCGATTTCCGGAACGTGCTTTTGTCCTATCGGACATTCATTGGCACAATAGTAGTTGCAGAGCTTGGGCGCCTTGTAACAATCAGCAAGTGCCATTACATCATCAGGCTGTATATTTACTTTATAATTCTCGATCTTTTCGATTCGTTCCGGAGACATATAGCCAATCAATTCGCTGGCTTTCTCACGGGTGAGTTTTAGTTCTTCTCTCGTGATCTGATATATTGATTTGTTTTCCTTTGTTGATGCTCGTCCCATGGAACGACCTCCTTGTTACTAAGTATTATTTCTTAATCCCCGTCATTTGGACATTCCCATGGAAATCTCCCTGATCGTTTCTGCCATGGCACTAAGTTCCTCAATATTGGCATTGATCTCCTCCATTGCAGCACCCTGTGATGATATGTTCTCGTTTATACCCACCGTCTTTTCGACCATGCTATTAATGGTTTCCGACATATGGCTCAGTGTAGTTGCGATCTCATCACTCGTTTTCGTAGAGGTTACAGCCAGTCTTCCGACTTCTTCCGCAACCACGGCAAATCCTCTTCCTGCCTCGCCTGCTCTGGCCGCTTCTATAGATGCGTTCAATGACAGCAGGTTTGTCTGAGAGGCTATGTCCTGTATGATGTCGATTATTTTAAGAGAAGCCGCCACCGATTCGTTTATTATGTCGGTTGACTTCACGATCTCAGCCTGCTTATCAGCCACGCCGGTCATATCCTTCGTTGCCTGGTCTACGGTTTTGGTCATTTCCGAAAGAGCCTCTGTGAGGTTATTTACACTGACCCTCATCTCTTTCTCGATCTCTTTATTCTTCTTGGAGGCCGTTATATCAAGTATTGAGCCCGCAACAACTATCGGAGTGCCATCACTCTCCCTTACGGTCGCTCCTACGGCCTTAAACCATCTGTAAGATCCGTCCTTGCGTCTCAATCTGTATTCAATATCAAAAGGTGTGCTGCCGCTATAGTCATTGACATGCTTGTTGAAAGCATTAAGTGCGGCCTGTTTGTCTTCAGGATGAAGGCTGTCGCTCCATGAATTGAGCACATTCGGGAAATCATTCTCGTCCCGATACCCGAGAAGCCGTCTGAATTGCTGGCTCCACCAGAATGGATTCTTCGGGTTGGAAGGATCTCTGCCGATCACGTTCATGCTCCAGCTGCCCTCGGACAGTGTTTCATCTATGGCATCGTGACGCTGGGTTTCGATCTCCAGCCGTCTCGCCTGCTCTGTCTGCTCTGTTATATCGATGAAGATACCTATGAATATCTTGGGCACGCCCCTGTCATTCCTTGACAGATTGCCTGCCGCGCGGAACCATCTGTACTCACCCGACTTAGTCTCCAGACGGTAATTTACATCATATTTCTTCCTGTTGGTCTTATCTGCCAGGGTAGCGCCGAACTCTGACAGGACCATATCCTTATCATCGGGATGCAGCTTGTCCGTCCAGGCTTCCAACGTATCAGGAAAATCTTTTCTGTCCCTGAAACCAATCATCCTGCGGAACTCGTCGCTCCAGTCGACCCTGTTGATCTCACCGCTTACCGGATCGAAATACATCGTCCACATACCCGATTTGATTATTTCGTTTACCATATGAAGTTTTCCGGTCTCACTGTTGGCGTATTCCATTATCCCGGCAACTTTTTTGTTTATCCGTCGTATTGCCTCTTTGTCACTTTCAGAAATGACACCCAGTTCGCTGATCAGGTTTCCGCCCTTAAGGACGTTGTCTACGTTGGCACTGTCTATAGCTGCAAGCAGGGAATCATTGGTTGTCTTTTTGTTGAACAGCATTGCGAACCTCCTTTGAATTATCATCATTATCGCATGGGTTATAAGTTTATAAAAAATTCTACTATTAAATCCGGAATAAATCAATCATATATGTTAAGCCGGGCTCTGAGTGCGCGAGAGGGCGCTAAACGTCCGGGGGACGTTTGTATAGCGCCGACCGAAGAACGCGCCAGCGTTCTGAGACTTCGAAGAATTAACTCGCAAAAAACTCAGTAATATCAAGGCTTCCAAGGATCTCTTTTCCGAAGTTGACAATAAGTTGACAAAATAAGCAGTATAGTATGGAATGAACTATTTTTATAGCATACATTGTTTGCTTTCTTGACTGCTACAGCTATTTTATGGCGTATTGCGGGATTTATATAAGCTTGGAAAGCCGGTTGGAAATTCCTTAAACAGAAAGCTGATGCGAGATTTTAGAATCTATATGGCGGTAGGTGGAATGCCCCAGGCTGTAGAAGCTTATGTGGAAGGCAGGAATTTTACAGAAATCGATGAAGTAAAGAGAGAAATCATAGATTTGTACAAAGACGATTTCTTCAAGATCGATGATACTGGACTGATTGGAAGAATGTATGATTCTGTTCCGACGCAGTTGGCAACGGATAAAAGAAGCTATGTTATTTCGGC
>JAILNV010000081.1 GCA_024691125.1 Lachnospiraceae bacterium
GGATGGTGAGGTTTGATGCATTCATTGTACCGCCTCCGGTTGTCATTATTCCCCCGGAGCAGTTACCCGATGTTTCTATGTCGGAATTCGAAATGTTAACTTCCGTACCTTCACCATATGAAAAAACCGCATTTGCATGTGTACCGTCGGTTGTTATCTTCGTATTCGTAAGGGTCAGCTTTCCTCCGTTTGTGGCAAAGACAGCTGAGTTCTCTCCATAAAAGTCAGCTTCATCCCCATCGGCTTCACCTGTTTTACTGACCGTTGCACCGTCTATGCTCTTTTCTTCGCCATCCGCCAGAATCGCGTGCCCCCCGTCTTCATTGTTTTCATAGGTTTCTCCGACCGTATCTGATGTATCCGCATCGGTCTTAATATCTGCATTATCCGAACTTGTATCCTCCTTGATCTCTGTATCCTGCGAGATTTTATCGGGACCGGCCGACACAGCCGTATCCGATGTGTAAGTGCACCCTGCAAGTACGATCGATGCTGATATGATCGTAGCTAAAACTGTTCCAAATACTTTTTTGTTTATCATTTGCAATATCTCCTTTACTATTTTCTATTATACATTACGAAGGATATATGTATTTTTTGAGGGTCATGTGATTAAAAAATGAAAAAAATGTGTTCATACAATTCATTTCATGATATAGATCTTAAATCCATCGTACTTAAGGGTGACAAATGCTATGCAATACAAACAACAAAATCCTGCCGGTTCCCAGGGTGTCCGAGGTTTACGTATGAAATACACCGGATGCGAGTGTGGCTCCACATAATGCCACCAACGAATATTTCATGAGCAAAATGGGCGTCCGCAGGCGGCAGATAGTAATTGAGTTAAAAGACCAGTATTCTGCTGTTGTACAGGCGGGTGCCATGCAGTGGATGGCCGGCAAAATCCAAGTGACCACAGGAGTCAAAGGCGTTGGGGATCTGCTGGGGAAGGTCGTAAAGGGTGCCGTAACAAAAGGATCTGCCATAAAACCTGAATATGTTGGTAACGGTATACTTGTTCTTGAGCCCACATACAAGTACCTGCTCCTTGTAGATGTCATTTTCTGTGTTAAAGGGAAAGATATGGGACATATAATCATGGAAAGTCTGTTATTATTATTCCATAAGGATCAAAAGGAACCTTAATGACGATCTCTAAAGGCGGTAATGGTATGGGAAACATTATTTCTTTGCATGGCAATGTAAGTGAATCTGATGATTCGCTGAAGGTATCCAACGGGCTTACGGATGTACTGATAGATTACCTGCTTTTGTCCGGCTCTGAGCTGGCCGATACGGACAGTAAAAAGAGGCTGGTCGCGTTCCTGGCGGATAAACAGCAGACAGTTATCGGTCTTGGCAATGTTGGATTAATGATAACAGAAATGCCCTGGCAGGCAAAGACCTTCGATGAAGATAAGGAATTCATGCTGCATGTGACCGTTCATGCGGCTGAATTATCAAAGGATGAAGCAATATGGAATATGATAGGCTATAAACCGGACAGGATGCTGCTTGACTACGCCCTGAATGGTTTTAGAAACCTTATAGACCATATGACTGAAGAGCATATTGATAGGGATATATTGGCAGAGTGGCTTCAGGATCAAGAAGCAACAGAAATCTCGGGATACGAGAAATGCCCTAAACATGGTCTTATTATGTCTCGGCTTGTTTTCGGAGGAGAGAGATGAAACTTATCGATCTTACGTGCCCTAAATGCGGGGCCTCCATAAAAGCGGATCCTTCTAAAGAGACATATACCTGCGAGTACTGCAATAGTGTTCTGTTTATTGATAAAGAGACAGAGAAAGCTAACGAAAACCCGCATGGATCAAAGGAAGAAAAGCCTAAGACAGAACAGGATCCGATGGCAAAAGAGCGTGAAGAACTTTGCTCACGTCTCTTGAATGCGCGAATTTTCCTTAATTCGGCAGAGAAAAGGTATGATGAGTATGAAAAAGCAAAGAAACAGTATGAATCCATCGGAAATGCATCAAAGATAGTGACTTTAGGTGGAGGATTTCTGGTTGGATGCATGCTGGTAGTACCTATAGTATCAATACTCGGGCGTATTATTTCACCCCGGGTTTTGTTAATTGCAATCTGGATCATATGCCCTATCTATTTCTACAGAATGAACATAAAGAAACAGCACGTTAAAGTGGAACTTAAGGAACAGGCAAAAGCCCTGTTTCAGCAATATGCAGATAATATGGGGAGATTATCCGGTGATTTAGATGTCATACCATCAGAATACCGATACTCTGATGCTATAAATGGCATATATGAGCATGTTCGTTCCGGAGAGACTCTTGATATAAACGAAGCAGCAGCACTATATAGAACTGAAACGGAAAGGCTTAAGACAGAGAATCCGGTGGAAGCAAAGGCAAGAGAAACACAAAAGCAGGAGTATATCAAGCGTCAGCAGTCACTGGCAAGATATAATAACGGAAATATGGAGTTTTAACAGGTCATGAGGTGTACGGTATGGAATATGATTTCTTTGATGAAGATGAAATATTAGAGAATTGGAAGAATAAGAAGGAAAGATTTATAGATAGGGTACTATAGATTCTACTCTATGGATATATATGCTTAGTTTTTACACAAATTAGCTAAAACAGACATGTACCTACGTTATCGCAATTAGGCTGACAATTATTATACTATCTTACATATAAAAATATATAGAAATATGTTAAAATAGAAATGCTTTTTTATTCAGATTAATACAGTATTTTGGGAACTATAACACAAGAAGTAACTATATGTTTTTTAACACACCTTTGTTTCGGAATGTTCTCGCAAAGATTAAATAGGGAGGTGGCAGTATGACGATTGAAGAAATCATACGAGGAGAATCAAAAAAAGCAGAATTCAAAGAAATGCCTCCGAAGAACACAGAGAAGTATACAAAGACTGTTGTGGCCTATGCCAATACGCAGGGTGGTAAACTTGTTTTCGGTGTAGTGGACGAGACCAGAGAGGTAGTCGGAATAGATGAATCCATACTTTTTCAGACGATGGACAGCATTGCCAATGCAATTTCCAACTCATGTGAGCCGCAGATTGTCCCGGAGATTGAGCCATATACAGTCGAAGGAAAAACGATCATTGTAGTGACAGTACATCCGGAGCCACAGCGTCCATACTACTTAAAATCCAAAGGGGTGGCTAATGGGACATATATCCGAGTGGGAGGCACTACGAGACAGGCGCATCCTGTTAAAATCAAAGAACTTGAAATGGAAGGTATGCGTATCTCGTGGGATGAATTGAATTGTATCGGATATCAGGTAAGCAATGAGGCGATTGATAATTTATGCAGG
>JAILNV010000094.1 GCA_024691125.1 Lachnospiraceae bacterium
TGGAGAAACTTCCGAAGAAGCGGTAGTACGAGAAGTCTTTGAAGAAACCGGCGTTAAGATGGAGGTTGACCGGTTGGGTTTTATCCATGAAAATTATTTTTATGGAGATGCTGCATCAAATATGGGAAAGCTTATATATGAAGTTTCATATTTCTTCTATATGAAAGTACCGAAGGATTTTGAACCGGCATGTATGAGCATGACAGAAGATGATCATGAGGAATTTCTACGCTGGATAGATGTAAATGATCCGATAATGTATTACCCTGAATTCTTCAGAACAGAACTGTTGCATCCTATAGAAGGAGTAAAGCATTTTGTGACGGATGAGAGAACTAGGGGAAGATTAACTTCCAGTTTTACTTTCTAACGATATATCAAAGCGGATTAGTTTTTGCTCCTTAACCTATAAAAATAACGAGTTAGGGAGCAGCTAGCGTAAAGTTTTACTTGGAAAATTAAATATTTAGAAATAAAGAACACCTCTTCTGTGATAAAGTATTAATCGCTGAAAAAAATACAAACAGAAAGAGGTGTTGCTTTATGTATGAGGATAGTATAACGCATTTATCGGAGAATTTCATCAGAAAAATACTTGAGGTACAGGAAAACTTCTTAAAGAAGCCTGATGATGTAGCCATGATGGTCTACAGTCTGTCTGATGCACTCCAGAAGCTTGGTGTGGATATAATGAGGACGTTCTTTGAGAGCATAGACCAATGGTTATGTAAAAGCCCAAGAAGGAAAGAAAAGTTCTATATCGAACAGCATATGGCAAAGCAGCTGATCACTTCCCTTGGGACCGTAGACTTCGAAAAGACATTATTTTCAGACAAGAAATGCCGCAGGGATATGAACTGTATCTTTGATGAGATCTTGGGACTGGAGCAGCATCAGAGGATGACACCGGATGCAGTCTGTAACGTTCTTAAAGAGGCTGCTGAGAGTTCATACCGCAAAGGAGGCTCAAAGGTAAATCCCAGTGACGAGATAAGTCCCACAGCAGTAAAGGATCTGATACATGGATTACAGTTCCCGCCAAACTTCAATGTACCGGTACAAAAGAAAGTAGTGGATTACCTGTATATAGATGCGGACGAGGATCATGCTCATCTTCAGTTCCAGGAAAAGAAAGGAGACCTTGAAGTGAGTGAGTCCGGGAGGAAGAAGAACGGTGTCATAACAAAGCTCATATATGTTTATGAAGGTGTAAGGCCGGTAGCACCAAAGAGCAAGCGTCATCGCCTTATAGGTACCCACTATTTCTGCCGCTGTACGGAAGACAATAAAGCGCTGTGGGATGAAGTGTACGAGTACATCGATACGCATTATGATCTGTCAAAAGTAAAGAAGGTATATCTGAACGCAGATGGAGGTCCATGGATCAAAAGCGGTATAAACAGACTTCACGGAGTAGAGTATGTACTGGATGAATTCCACTTAAGCAAGTACCTGCTTAAGATGACGGGGCATATGAAGGATACACAGGAGGATGCAAAGATCGAATTATGCAAAGCCATACGTTCAAAGGAAAAAGCAGACTTCATAGAGATTCACGAACGTCTTATGGACTGTACTACGGACGAGAAGGTATTAAAGCGCATCGAAGAGAGCGCGCAGTACATACTTGATAACTGGACAGCAGCAAAACGCAGATTGAAGCATAGAGACGCCATATATGGATGCAGTGCAGAAGGTCATGTTTATCATGTGTTATCTTCCCGAATGAGCACGCTTGCGATGGGATGGAGCCGTAAGGGAGTCGCAAAGATGGCTCAGCTTCGGGAATGGTATTACAACAAGAGGGATTTCCTTGAACTGGCAAAATATCAGCAGAAAGAGGAAAACATAAAGAAGGCTGCCGGTGCTGAGGAACTTGTATTAAGTGCAAAAGATATGAGGGTTGCAGAAAGAGCTGGAAGGAGCATATATGAAATGGAGCTGGGAAAGTACAGCGATGCGATTTCGCATACATGGACTCTTCAAACGAAGAAGCAGCTGCAGTTTTACCTCGACCATTACATCTACTGAAAAGGAAACCAGAGGCTTGCGCCTCTGCCCTTTATAAAAGGCGCAGAGCGCCTTCTTATCCTTGATCTTGCTTGACTACAAGATATCTGCCGCAATGTCCTTGTCAACCCTGCGCTTGCGCACCGCAAAGCGGCTGCGGGGTTGACCAGGAACATGGCAGGCAGATAAAAAGCAATTAAGCAAGATCAAGGAATTATCAGCCAACACGGTTGGCTTTGCACTAATGAAGGGCTTACCGAACGTAGTGAGGTAAGGTTTCCTTTTATGAAGGAAGTTTGCCAGGAGCAAGGAAATAGTATAGAATAGAAACCGCAGATATTTGATTAATATCTTGTTTTACAGATTTGATGGTTCTTTATATCTGATTTTTTCCAAGGGTAAATTTACACTGTCATATTACAATGACAACTTGATAATATGATTTTTAAGACTTATAATAATGTTACGTGATGCTAAAAATGTGATTGCAACACGGGTGGTAAAAATCAAAGAATTCATATGATCATGAGGAGGTAGATATGAAAATCACGTCTTGTAACCCATTAATACTTACTAAAGAGGCAGATGCTGCCATCGAATTAATGAAATCATTTGGTTTTGTAAGCCTGTTATGATCTGAAAGAACTTATATAAGACAATAAAAATATAATGGTGGGCTTGTTATATGATGAATATACTGGAAGAATCCATTATCTATGCGACCATAATGCATCAGGGGAAACGACGTAAATTTAAGGGTAATCCTTTCATATTGCATCCCCTTGAGGTGGCGCAGATACTATCTACTATGACAGACGATCAGGAAGTTATTGCTGCCGGTATTCTGCATGATATTGTGGAGGATACCGATGGAACTCCCGAAGAAATTGAAAAGCGTTTCGGAAAAAGGGTGGCATATCTGGTGCTTTCCGAATCCGAAGAGGAATATCCCGGAGAAACAAGGGATGCTTCCTGGAAACGGCGTAAGGAGGGTTCGCTGCGGAATCTTAAGGCCAGTCAGGATATAGGTGTTAAGATGTTATGGCTTGCGGATAAGCTGGCGAATATAAGGTCTTTGGCCGGTATGTATTCGGAGCAGGGAGAGAGTATGTGGAAGAGCCTTCATCAAAGCGACCCTGAGATGCAATGCTGGTATTATCGTACAGTTGCTGAGGCGCTGGAGTTATCTCTTAACAAGACCGGGGCCTTTAAGGAACTTATTAAGCATATTAATTTCATCTGGCCGGGGACCTTTGATTCGGAGAAGGCAAGATATAAGAAATACCGGGAAGTCTCAATTGACGGATGCGAGCATATCGGCAAAGGTGCCAAAGGAGATGTATACCGGTATGATGATGAAATGATCATCAAGGTATTCAATGAAAACAATACCTACAAGGATGTGGAGAGGGAAATAGCATTAAGCAGAAAAGCTTTTATTCTGGGCATTCCTACAGCGATCTCCTTCGGAATTGTATCGGTGGGAGATCATTATGGGGCTATGTATGAGCTGGTAGATTCCGAGATCATTTCCAAACATATTGCAAGAGCTCCGGGACAGGTGGAGGTTTATGCCAATATAATGGCAGATCTGGCCCGTAGTATTCATAGTATTGAGGTTTCCGGGGAGGATGATTTTCCGGAGGCTTCAGATAGATTATATGATTATATCAACGGAGGGGTTGCCTGTGAGAATGAGGTGCTGGCCGACAGATGCAGGAAGCTTATTGAAGCGTTGCCGCCATCCGATGCCCTGGTTCATGGTGATTTTCACACCGGAAATGTATTTCTTCAAAACGGGGAGCCGATGCTTATAGATATGGACAGGATCTCCAGGGGACATCCTATAGCAGAACTTAGCGATCTGTATTATTTCTATGTTGCTCTTGGTGAAGAAGATCCTTCGGTTGTTGAGAAGTTTATGGGCTTTTCGTATGGGACGGCCGGAGAATTCTTTGATCATTTCTTAAGAAGATATCTGGGAAGTGATGACACAGACCGACTTGAAGAAGTAAAGCAGAAGGCTTCACTTATCGGTTATTCGCGTCTTATAAGAAAATTGCGTAAGAAGAAAGAGATGACGGAAGACGACCGGGCACTTATTGACAGGTGTCTTGAAAAAATTGATAAACTGACCCAAAAGCTGGACACTTTATCTTTTTGACAAACGGATCAGGTTTTGAGTTAATGTTTTAGTTAATAGTATAAACGGAGGTACATAATATGTTTATTAATTTCTCTTATACTTCATATAAAGAATGGCCCGAGGATCAAATAAAGGCCGCCAGGGAATATGGTGAAATAGTTGATTTTCTCTTTCCCGAGGTTTCCGCCGATGCCGATGAAACCGAAATTGAAGAAATGGCAGATGAGTGTGGCAGAGAAATATATGAGGCCCTGGAAGAATGCGGTACAGATGCCAATGCTGTATTGGTTGAGGGCGAGTATACGCTTACCTTCAGCCTTGTAAACAGATTAAAGGAACTTAATATAGGAGCTCTCTCGGCCGGCCTTGAAAAACACGATATGGAAAGTACTGACAGTAACGGAAATAAGATAAAAGAAAGCTATTATATATTTAAGAGATTCAGGGAATATTGATACCCGGTTTGGAATTTAAACGCCGTGTTTATCGCAATTCATCCTGCCACCTATGGAGACGGGGGATTTCTTGCTCACAGAGCGTTAAAACATATCCTGGATTGTAAGATTCTCACATTTGGGACGGTTAATTCCCAAATGTGAGTTTTTTGTATATGAGACATTTTTATTTGCGGTTTAGCAGGACGATATCATAAATGCTATATATATGTATAACTTTTATTGACCTTTTATTGAAAACATATATTGACATTCCTATATACCGGTGATATATATTAATTCATTGAACAACTGTTGAACGAAAATAATTTAAGGTTAATAACTGATCTGTATTCATGATCCTGTAAGTATAAAAAGGAGAGAGAATAAATGACTAAAAGAGAATTTCAGGCGGCGGAATCAAAGGAAAAGCTTTTAAGATCGGCTGCCGGTCTTTTTTCACAAAAAGGATACAGGGCAACTTCGGTACGGGAGATCAATCGCAGTATTGATATGGCAGACGGTCTTCTCTATCATTATTTTCCCGGAGGGAAAAAAGAGATCTTTCTGAAGGTTTATGAGCAAAGTATGTCAAAAACTCTTAAATCCTTTAAAGAAAAGAGGAATCAGGAGGATTACATAGAACTTCCCATAGTGCAGATGCTGGAAACCATTTATCAGGATTTCATGGGCATTGTAAATGAAAACATTGATGCCATAAGAACTATACTTCGTGAGGAAGAAATACAGGATGAGATAATGAAAGAGAATGATTTCTGGTCCATTTGCGGAAGCGAAGAATGGCTTGTAGAGCTTTTAAAGATCAAATTCAGAAGCGGCGAGATAAGGGAGATGGATTTTGAATGTGCCGCATCTCTTATACTCCAGCTTTTGCGGAATTTGATCGTAGGTACCGCGTTTGGTTTTATTAATGAAGATATGATGGATATGCGTTACAGATACTTTGAATATCTGGCCTTTCTTTGGAGGCCCGAAGCCGGAAATAAATAATGATCCGTCCGGCATATTTAAGGAGAGAGACAATGAAGAAAACAAAAATTATTTCAGTTATTATTTTTTCGATCTTAGCAATGACCTTGTCAGCCTGTTCGGAAAAGGCTGTTGCTTCGGAAGAAAGTATTGCCGACAAGCCCATAATGGTTAAACAGCAATTACCGGATGTTAAATCTCTGGCTACCATGTCGAATTATGTGGGTACCGTTGAGGCAGACAGTACGGTAAATATCCTGCCTAAGGTAAGTGCGGAGGTACTTAGTGCCAATTACGTGGTGGGAGATCATGTAAATGCCGGTGATCTGCTCTTTACCATGGATGATTCTACGGCACAAATTGCTCTGGATCAGGCCAATGCAGGACTTAAGAGTGCCAAGGCCGGACTTGATGCGGCGGAGGCTAATTACGAGGCCGGGAAAGCCTCCCTTGTTGCCCAGGAGGCTTCCAAGACTGCCACTCAGGTTTCCGCATATGAAACTCTGGGCAAACTTGATACTACCGGACAGCAGATGCAGCTTGCCGCTGATTCTGCCTATGTTCAGGCAAGACAGGCAGGCCTTAATTCGGATTCGGCACATGAAACTTATGAATTCTACAATAGTCAGATAGAAGATGCGGAACGTAAGAAAAATGAATTGCTGGGAACGGAAGATATGGTGAAAACTGCTCTTGCAGGTTCTCAGGCGGCACTGTCCCAGGCTTCAAAAACTCTCGGTTATCTTACCTCGATAAAGACTCAATATGAAAATTTCAATACCCCGGGAATGACTCCTGAGGAATTTCTTCAGTCGGCAGGCTTTTCTTCGGTGGAAGCTCTTAATCAGGCGATCAAGGAGGCACAGACTAAGGTGGCTGCCGCTCAGACCGGTGCAGCAACAGCCTCCGAGGCTTATTCAACAACCCAGACAGCTCTGGAAAGTGTGGATTCCGCGCTGGATCAGCTATATCTTCAGAGAGATACGGCAGGGAATACGGCAGAGAGTGCCTCCCTGTCTTATGGTCTTGCGGTTGAATCTTCGGAGCTTGCGGACAGACAGGAGCAGGATTTTGATAATTATACCCGTTATACGATCACTTCGGGTGCTTTGGCTCAGGCAATAGGAGCCGAGCAGCAGTTAAAAGCAAGCGGAGCCCAGGTTAAAGCAGGCGGAGCACAGGTGGCTGTGGGAAGTGCCGGAGTAGATCAGGCAAATGCTGCTGTGGCAAATGCCAGGACCGCACTCTCTTATTACAGTGTCAGCGCACCTGTTTCGGGAACCATTACGGCGATCAACGTATCGGAGCATAATATCTGTTCTCCCAGCCAGGTGGCATATACCATAAAGAGTGATGCAGCCGTTAAGATCGTATTCTATGTGGCGGAAAAATCAGCACAGGAAATGTTTCCCGATGATCCGGTATCCCTGGAAAAGGACGGTAACATTTATGAGGGCCGTATCATCCTTGTTTCCAACGAATTAGATGCCCAGAAGGGACTATACAGGGTTGAGGCTCAGCTTCTTGACCCATCGGTTTCTCTGCCCTATGATTCGACCATAAGCCTGAGAGCGGCCTCAAGACAGGTTAAGGATGCCTTAACCGTTCCGGTAAACAGTGTATATTATGATAATGACCAGGCTTATCTTTTTGTAAATGACAACGGTATTGCAAAGAGAAAGGATGTTTCCGTAGGTCTGTCGGAAGGTGATTCCATCGAGATAAAGGAAGGTCTTGGTGCAAATGATTCTGTTATTACAAGCTGGACAGCCGGACTTAAGGAAGGCACCAAAGTCATGACCGATAACAGTATAAGTAAAGAAGATATTATTGTGGTGGTTGAATAATGAAACATTTAACAAAAATAACCTTAAACCGCCCTGTTGCGGTTATAGTGATCCTGGTGGGACTGATCCTGTTTTCCATAGTTTCAATAACGGGGATGCCTCTTAAGCTGATGCCGGATATTAATTTTCCGGTAATGGTTGTTTATGCTACTTATCCGGGAGCGTCTCCGGAGGAAGTGGATGAGAACGTGATGGAGAAGATCCTGGATGCCTGCTCCAATGTTTCGGGGCTTAAGAAAACCCAGACTGTTTCCTATGAAAATTACGGTACTCTTATCATGCAGTTTAATTACGGTACCGATATATCCAAGGCGCATGATGATATTCGTTCAAGGTTGGAGGGAATAGCCAATGAACTGCCGGAGAAAGTGGATGACCCTACTATTCTCGAGGTGGAGACCGATGCCATAGATGATATGACCTTATCCGTATCAACCGACTCGAAGGATCTTGATCTTCTGAATCTTATAAATAAGAAGCTGGAGCCCCAGTTAAGGAGAGCGGCTGCTCTGGCGGATATAAGTATAACCGGTGGTGATGAAAAGTATATCTCCATTCAGCTTATACCGGAATATGCCAGTCAGTACGGAATAAGCCCTTCCTCTGTGGTCGCAGCCATAACAGCAGTTAATTATTCTATTCCCGCAGGAAGTGTTTCTTACGGGGATCAAACCCTTAATATGGAGACCGAGGTCCGTTACGATGACATAGAGAAGCTTAAACAGGTTCCCATAACCACTCAGAGAGGAGAGGTTATACATCTGTATGATGTATGTAATATTAATTACGGAATATCCGATAAAACTTCGCTTTCACGTTATAACGGAGGAGAGGATATTAGTGTAGGCCTTAAGAAAAGACAATCCTCAACCTCTGTTACTCTGTCAAGACAGATAAAAAGCATATTGGATGATTTCTCGAAATCATATCCGGAGATTAATATACGTATAATATATGACAGCGCCGATGAGATACTTGCAATGCTTAAGTCTGTGTTTAAGACATTGATAATAGGTATAGCTGTAGCTATGGCGGTTATCTTCCTGTTCTTTGGTGATATTAAGGGTTCGCTTATCGTAGGGTCTACCATGCCCGTATCTTTGCTGGTAGCTCTTGTGTGCATGTATTTTGCGGGTATTTCCCTTAATGTTATTTCCATGAACGCGCTCGTCATATCTATCGGTATGATCACGGATAATGCCGTGGTTGTGATCGAGCTGTGTTTTAAAAAGCATGCCGACGGGCTTGATTATAAGGACTCGGCCTATGAAGGAACCTCTGTAGTTATTAAGTCAGTAGTAGCTTCAACCATAACCACGGTAGTGGTATATCTTCCTTTGGCTCTGCTTAAAGGATTATCGGGTCAGTTCTTTAAGCAGCTGGGATTTACAATAGTATTTGTTCTTCTTGCATCCCTTATTTCGGCAACTACCATCGTTCCTCTGTTTTTCTCTCTGTATAAGCCCAAGGAACGCAAGAATAATCCCATGTCTGTGGTTCTTGAGAAGCTGTCGGTAGTATACAGTCGTTTCCTGGGATGGATACTTAATAAAAGTGTACTTGTTGTTATTATTTCGGTTGTACTGCTCTTAGTATCGGTTTTTCTGGCAACCGGTTTAAGGACCGAGCTTATAGCGGCAACAGATGAAGGTATTGCCCAGATGAGCTTAACCTTCAGGCCGGGACTTTCTCTGGAAAAGATTGATGAGACGGTAGTAAGTCTTGAACAGTTTGTTAAAGACAGCGGACTGTGTGACGACTACAGCATAAGTATATCGGAGTCATCCTCCAGTGCCACTGTTGTGGCGTATAAATCGGATGAGGTTGATATGACTACCGCAGAACTTGTGGATATGTGGAATAAAAGTCTTCAGGATTATTCGTCTGTCTGCGATATTACCGTAAGTGCCGGTTCATCTACGGGTATGTCCTCATTTAATATGGGAGGTGCCGAGGAATTCGATATTGCCGCTGATGATCTGCCGTCACTTAGAGCTGCCAGTAATATGATCAAGGATGTTATTGAGAGTGCATCCGGAGTGATTTCGGTATCATCATCGGTTGACGGAGGGGGTGCCGGAATTAAGATAAGCGTAAATCCTGAAATGGCACAGGCTAACGGCTTCAGCGCTTCCATGGTTTCCCAGATGGTTTATTTAAATATGACGGGAACAAGTGCCGGAGAAGTAACTATAGATAATAATACTTACGAAATAAAAGTAGAGTATCCCAAGGATTATTACCGTTCCCTGGATGATGTGAGAACAATGACATTTATGAATTCCCGGGGAGTTAATGTTCCTTTATCCGAGATGGCAGATATCCATCTTTCTCAGGCCGCTCAAAGCGTTACTCGTACCGATGGACGGTTCAGCGCTGCCATTACTGCGGTTATGACTTCCGAAACCAAGGATGAAATAATGGATATTGTAAGACCGCAGCTTGATGAGCTTGAACTTCCGGAGGGAGCAAACTTTATTAATAATGCCGTGGAAGATACAATGAATGAGGAATTTACCGCCGTCGGACAGGCAATAATCATAGCTTTATACCTTGTATTCATGGTAATGGCCATACAGTTTGAGTCCATAAGGTATTCCATCCTTATTATGTTCTGTATTCCCTTTGCATCCATAGGTTCCATTAATATGATGAGGCTTATGGACGTTAAGATATCTCTGAGCGTTCTTCTGGGTGTCCTTATGCTGGCAGGTATTGTTGTTAATAATGGTATTATATTTATAGATACGGCTAACCAGTTTATTGCTCAAGGCGAAGAGATGAAGAAAGCCCTGGTACATGCGGGGAAGGACAGGATGAGACCTATCCTTATAACAACCCTTACCACAGAGCTTTCCATGATCCCGGTTGCCTTTAAATTCTCGAAGAATGCCGAGGCTCTTCAGGGTATGGGTGTTGTAATTGTAGGCGGCCTGTTTGCCTCCACTTTGCTGACTTTACTGCTCCTTCCCAATTTCTATTTAATGCTGGGAAAGAGGAAGAAGAAAAAGAAAGAAAAAGTGAAAGAAAAAGTGAAAGAAAATGATTGATATTATCACATAAAAGCTTATAGCAGAAAGCTATAAGCTTTTATTATTTTTTCCTTATCAAATATATCAGTATTATGATTAAAATCATGTCACTTTGCGCATTAAAAATGATGTAAATCATCTTGGATTACTTGACTTTGCAATAAGATAAGAGGTAAAATTTTGTCATGTTCTTAATGCAAAATCACATCTTTAGGGATGCAGGCAATCGCAGGAAAAAAGGACATTGACGGATTGCAGCGCTGCCGCTCCCCGGGTAAATTGAGCAGAAGGAAAAATTTATGAAGGAGGAAATAGTACTAATGGGAAAATCTTTTAAGTTTTTTTCAAAGGCATTATCAATGATCCTGGCAGTAGCCATGGTCGTTACGTGTGTGCCGGTATCGGCTTATGCATCGGAGGTGATAGTCGATACAAGTGAGGATATTCTTACAGGTGAGGATATTCTTACAGGTGACGATTTATTTGTTGAAGAAATATCAAGCGATACGTTTACCGGGGAATTATCGCCCGATAAGGCAACGGATGATGTTACGATCAGTATTGTAAATACCGGTGCAACAGCAGGTCATCCCTTTGTATCAGAGGATCCGGCAGTTGCCGGTACTTCATCAAACGTTTATGTTCTTGATCCGCAAAAGAATAATACAGCGTTTGGTAATGGTGATACGGATACCTGGGATTCATCGAAGGATTATGTTGTAGAGATAATCCCTGCAAAAGGATATGAAATAAATACGGATGCCCAAGCTCCTTTTGAGGTTAAATACGTACAAGGCAGTATTGATGTAACGGCGGTTAAGGGACATTCCTTTGATTATGAGCTTACTGAAGAAAAAGCAACTGTAAGGATCTACAGTAGTTTTCTTGAGACGGCAATATCTGAAGGTGATGGTTGTGTTACCTTTACGGTAGGTTCGGTGGCAGAATATGCGTCTTATTTCTTAAAGACTGTAGGAGTCGACATAGAGGAACCCGGCGATGCCCTTAAGCTTACATATAACAGCGGCAGGACAGGTGAAAATGCTATTGATCTTTCAAAGTATCAGTCCTCTGATGCACCGCTTACAGGATTTAAGCTCTATACAAAGTATGGTAAGGATAACGAAGTAGAGATCATTACCGAAGCAACAAGCGGGAATGACTTAAATGATACGGACAAGACCTGGTATTTTGACCGGGATACCCAAAAGCTTTATTTAAGTGCAGCCATTGTAAATGAAGGTTACGAGGCAGGAGAAGATCTAACTTCGGTTGCCCTCAGTGAGTATTATACGATCACCCAGGATAAAGCTGATACCAACTGTGTTCTTCAGTATAAGCTTGCCGGCGGGGAAGGTTATATTACTTCAGCGACAGATTATTCAAAAAATATTGAGGTAACATTGGAATCTTCGGAAGTTGAGGGTCGTACACTTATATATGTGGATTATGTCATTACATATGATGATGGTACCGTATATGAAAGTACGGCATATGAAGAAGAACCTAATGACGGCAAGGTGGTTATTCCTGCAAAGGATCTTGTTTCTTCAGGAAAAAAAGCTATGAGCATAGTTGTTACATCTTATACAAAAGATGTAGTTACGGTTACTCCGGCAGAAGGAACAGATTCTGAATGGTATAAAGCAGACTATCATGAGTATGCTTATATGGGAGATGACTATACCTTTACCGTAAGCGGCAAGGGCGAGTACAAGGTAACAAATGTTTCTTATAAGCTTGGAAGTGACGTTGATGCCACTGTAGTTTCATTAGGTGTTTCAAAGGATAACAGCTATACGATCAAGAAAGTTGATAACTGCGTTACGATCTTTGTTTCCGCAGCAAAGACAAACGGTCAGGTAATTGTTTCCGCAAGTCTTGCAGATGATGGTGCGGGAGCAGATGATTATAAGATCATTGACAAAGATACGAATGCTGTTATTTATAATAATACTAACGTAAAATATGCCGAGATAGGCAAGGATTATGTATTCAAAGTCGAAGAAGTAACAAATAAATTCAGCGTAAAAAATATCAAGTACAGGATCGGTACATCGGAAGAAAAAGACGGTGTTGTTGCCGTAGATGCATCCAAAGGCATCTATAAGATCCCCGGTACATTGATCAAAGATGAAAAACCGGTTTATTTAGTGATCTACAGTTATGAAATGATCAAGGTGGGTATACCTGATGTAGATGTGATTGTTTCCACGGGAAAGATTGCCCGGGGTGAAGATTTCTATATCAGGAAGGGTGAAAACTTTACTTTTTCTGTTGCCGGTGTAGCAGAAAATGTAGAAGTTGAGCAGGTAAAATACAGAATAGGTAACGGTGACGCAAAAGAGCTGACACCGGCTGCATCCTATATCATATACGGAAGCCAGATAACCGACGATATCTATTTGGATATAGTGACGGTAGAAACGGCTAAAAATTTTACGGTTCAATTTACCGCAGATGATAAAAGTAACTACGGCTGGGATGAGGAGACACAGATCAAGGTTCCCGACGGTACTCACAAGGTACTTAACATTGCAAGGCATGATACAACTGTTCTTACGCCGGATGTAAGGGAATTTGATACAATCCCATGGGACATTAAGGATTGTGAAACAATTACCTATGAAGCTCTTACTGCCGATAAGAGTATTGTTACAATTACAGATAATAACAATAAGCCTCAGATATCTGCAAATCAGATCGGTACGGACACAATGAAGTACAGCTTTACCTGGGTGGATAAAGACGAGGAGAACGAGAATTCTTATAAGAAGACTGTTTGTTCCGGTACCTTGGATATTGAAGTTAAACCGGCTTATGAAATATTTATTATACCTGAAAGTCCAATGTCCAATAAAACAACGGTGGTTGCAGATTCCGGGTTTGCAAACTGTAAGGGAACAGATGCGAAGAAAGAATATGCAGCACAAGACGTTCCGGGAAAGCGTTTGCCGGTTATTGCTATGGTCCGTAATACTGTTACCCGGGACCTTATATCAGATGTTGATACTGATAATATTACCTGGACGGTTAGCGGAAGCGGATTCTATATTACCGGGGGTAAGGTTGAAGAGGATTACTACCCTGCACTTGTTGCCGCAAGCGAAGCAAGTGATACCCCGGGCACGGTTAATATGGAGATCATAGATACAGAAGATGCTGACGGAAATGAAGTAATCTATTCAGCAGAAACACCTTTATCGGTCTATGCAATAGAGGATAAGGAATTCATCAGTTTTGTAGAAGTTGAAACCGCAGGCGGATTGTATAAATATTCGTATGCTGAGGAAATAAATTGTACTTTGAATGCACAGGATGTTAAGACTGCTTCCATAAAGTATAAGGTTTATGAGGTACCGGAGGGTAAGACCCGGGAGGATTATCCGGATGATAGTGATATTTTAGGTGCAATTACATCCGGTGAGCTTAAAGAGGTATCTCCCGGCTTTGAAATGAGCTGTTATAAAGTCGGTGATGAGGAAACAGTTCCTTCAAGTGAAGCCTTTGAGATCAGCGGTTCTGACGGATCATATACAGCAACGGCCAAGGCGGCTTTGGATTATACTGTAGAGCTTGATGTATTGGCCACACTTAATAATGCTTCAATTGATCTGCCCGTTGTTAAATTTGAGGTTAATGCTAAGGCAGACAAGGTGAGGGTACCCCTTAAGATAAATGACAAAGATAAGAAAATTGCCCTTAATTCAGGTTATCTGAAAGGTAAGGATTATTCCGAAGGATATAAGAAAGGTGAAACAGACGGTTATCTGTTTGCAGTTTCCGAAGGAACGTCTTTTACGCTTCCCACAGAAGCTGATCTGGATAAGGAGACGTATAATGATACTAAGAGGAAACTGATCGGATGGAGTGTAATAATAGGTTCGGCTGAGGCTGATTTCTGCATGCCGGGACAGTCCTTCATAGCAGGCGGTGATGATATATCAATAGAACCTGTCTGGGATGACAGATTCCATATAGATGATAAGGGATCGTTATTCCGTGATTACGGTGAAACTCAGGAAATAACAATCAGACAGTATGTACTTGATGATAATATGATTGTTGTGGATGAAAAAGAAGAGACGGTTGCAAAAGATGATCAGATTCTGGGTTCGGATTCTGAGAAGCCGGATTCGATTCCGCTTAATGCAAATATAAAGCTTGGAGCATCTGTGTGTGCAGCCATAACATATGTTGATGAAGGAAATACGGAATTTAACCGGATCTATCCCAAGGTTGGAACCGGTAAAGGAATGATCCGGTTTAAGGCTTATGATACAACAGAAAACGGAGAAGCGCTTTCTACACTGACGGTACTCGACAAAAATGCTCTTGCAAAGGGTTATTTAAAATCTTCCAAGACCGGATATGCATACATATATTTTGAGTACAAGGATGAACTTGGAAATGTATACAGTTCAGATGCAGTAAAGATAGAAGTTACGGAAGATAAGAATGCTTATTCCATGGATATTTCAAGCCTTCCGAAAGAAATAGAAGTCGGTGAGACAGTGTCAGCCAATGTGATCATAAAGAAGGGTGAATCCACGTATGAGATAAGTGATGGTGATACTTTTACTTATAGCGCAGCTTCAGGCATTGAGGTTAAAGAGGGTATATCCAAGAATAATATTGTTATCACAGGAAAGAAAACAGGGAAACAGGTTGTTTCCTTCAAATTCAAAGACCTTGATGGAATTGAGGTAACAAGTAAAGCGGTAATAACCGTCAAAAGTGCAACGGTTATTATTAACCAGGTTAATAAGACGGGTGAAAAAACAGATGAGGTGCCTTTGGTATTCATCGGTGGTACAGATACATCATTATATGTAACAGCAACAGATAAAGGCGGAAATAATTCGATATTAGGAGAATTTTCCTATACCAGTTCGGATGAAACAGTACTTGGCAATGACGGTAGTTTTTCATCATTGGATAAGGGGGTATATCAGCTTAAAGGTAAGGAAGGCTCAAAGCTTGGTACAACCAGGATCAAGGTAACCTTTACTGCAAGTACCGGAAAGATATATACTAAAGAAATCGACCTTAAGAGCTATGCAACACTTGATTTTGTTGTCGAAAATGCGGTGATGGTAACAGATGCTATTGCATTAATAAATGTTGGTGACATAGATAATATGGAAGTATCCGGTGAAGGCGGAGAGGTAGATGGCAATGATTATCTGCTTAAGATATTTGCGGATGATTTTGATGGAAATGATGAGTATGAACTGTCACTCGAACCGTTCAAAACTGTTTATAAAGGAACTAACGGTATTGAATTTGCCGGATGGACGGATGTTTATACAGAGTCACCCGAAGCAACGGCACTTGCCGCTGTAAAGACAGTTGCTGATCTTGAAAAAAATGACTTTGAAATGGATAAATTTGTAAAGATCGCACCGCAGTTTAAAGATGCATCTATCAAAACGATCGATACAAATATGAACAGTATTTCCGTTAATAATCTGTTTTATGATCTTAAGCATGTAAAGATAAGTGTTTCGCCCAAGGAAAGTCAGCTCCCGTTAACGGTTGTATCGGATGTTAGTAATACAGGCGTTACGGATGCCTTCTTTACGTGGAGTGACAGTGAACAGAGTGAAGGAGGAGAATCATCCGATGAGCTTATATTGGGAAATGGAGAAATCAGTGAAACCGTTAAGATGTATAATATGTTTATTTGCCCTATAGAATATAAGGTGGGTAAGGCTAATCTTACAATTTCTTCAGCCGGTTCAGAGGCTACCAAGGTTGTCGCTCTTAACATCTATGGTCAGTATAAGGATGCAAAGGGCAATGAACATTATGTTGATGAAGCGGGAAAAGAAGCTAAGGATACTGCAATAAGGATATATTATGATGAAGACGAGTATGAAACAAGATTTTATGATGCGGACGGAATCCTTATAACATCTGCGGGAACAGCACATGATGCGGAGGGAAACCTGGTACTTCTTGCAGTTGCTGATGAGGGAGCACCGGCAAAGCTTGTGACTGGTGATGGATATCATGAAAATGCTGATGCAGAAGGAAATGATTATTATACTGAGGGCGGCATCGTACAGACAGGACGTATCATCTATGTTGATGATGTACCAAGATATGCAAATACTAAGGGTGTGTTTGTTACTTATGAAATGACAACAGATGGTAAGTATACAGACCCTGAAACCGGGATCACCTATGTGATCATCAAGGGAACGAACGCAGCAGTAGAAGATGACAAGAAGATCGTTACCAAGGTAGGATCCTTTGAATGGACACCTGCAAAGAATAAGGATTACACGGTAGGTACAACCGTAACGGCAACCGTAACTGTCAGCTACAAGATGGAGAAAGCCGGAACGACAGGAAGCGAAACGCTGAGTGCAAACGTTGTAGCCGATCCTGAAAACACAGCAACAAAGATCAAGTACAATGCAACAGTATCGGCATCCGGATACTATGATGCTTCCGGCAACGAGTATGACTGGACGAAGGAAACAGATTCCAAGACGTATATCGTTGACGAACGCGGCCAGGGTATCAACGAAGGCATTACGGTAGAGTTCGCAGATGATAATGATGGTGAGTATAAGTGCACAGGCGCTGCGATCAAGCCGGCAGTTTACGTTTCCGATGGTGAAAAGCTGCTTACGCTTGACACAGATTACACACTGAAGTATAAGAACAATACCAAGATTGGAACGGCAACCTTAACCGTAGTTGGTAAAGGTAACTATTCCGGTGAAGATGTCACCAAGACATTTACAATCGAAAGTGCAACAAAAGATTTAGAGGGTGTTGTAAATAAGGTAAAAGCCATCAAGCTCAGCAGCGATAAGCTTACCTATAACGGCACAGCACAGGCCCCTGAAACGGTCACTGTGACAGATGCTGACGATGAGAAGATCGAATATAAGTGGGACGGCAAGAAATATATCAAGATGACCGACACGACCAAGAATGTAGGTATTTCCGTTTCCAACAATGTCGATGCCGGAACGGCAACAGTGGCAGCAACAGGAGCAGACGGAAAGACCAAGAAAAAGACCTTCAAGATCGATAAGGTAGACCTTGGCACAGCAGGCGACAAGCTGGCTATTCTAGTTTATCCTGCAGCATATGCAGTAAAGGGTGCCGTACCGGAGTTGCGTGTATCCTATGCCCCTGATGGAGAAGGCAGTACGCCGGCCGTCGTGCTTGTAAAAGATCAGGACTTCACAGTCAAAGTAAACTACGCTGCAAAGAAGAACGTATCAGAAGGCAATACGGTTACGATCACAGGTAAGGGTAACTTCAAGGGCAAAGCGACATCGACAGAGACGTTTGCGATCGAAAAGTGTGAGATAACAGATGATAATCTTCTGTCTGTTGAAGCATATGCAGGCGTAAAGGCCGGCAAGGTGAAAGCAGTACTTGTTGATGGAAACGGAGAAACGATCTCTGCCAAAAAGTATGCTGTCGAAGTATACGAAAACGGTTCTAAGGTACCGGTGAGCGAGAAGCTTGCACAGGGTAAAGAATACACCGTGAAAGTAATAGCTACGGATACAGCAAACTTTGAGGGAGAGGCTGAAATAGAAGTAACTGTAGCAGCAAACTTAAATGGTGCGAAGGTAACACAGAAGTCGGTGATGAAGACAGCAGTCCAGTACACAAGCAAGCCCATCGACCTTGAGGATTACGGAGATGAATCCAAGAACTTCTTTGAGAGCGGAGATATCACCGTAACACTTGGTGGAGCAGCACTTGAGTATGGTACGGATTACGAAGTAGCCGGCTACCAGAACAACAACAAGAAGGGCAGCATGACCGTATACATCCGCGGTATCAGCGAGAAGTGCAGCGGAACGAAGTCCTTCAAGGTAAAAGTCACAGCTAGGAAGATGAAAAAAGCAGAATAATAAAGAAAAGCATAAAGACAGGATAAAGTCAAAATGTAAAGGAGTCCCCACCCATGCCGGTGGGGATTTCCGATTTTTATTCTTTTATCATCTTGATTTCGTGATATACTTAACATAAATCCGATATTTATATTGCCGTTATGTTTAGCGTAAATATAATAGTTTTAATGCCGATATACATTAAGTATAATATTGTATTAACGGTGATGATAATGGTGATTATTTCAGGTAAGGTATAGTGAATCAGATCAGAGAATTAGATCAGTGTATTAGGATGGAAAAGCAGACACTTCTTGATAAAGATATACGGGAACCCTTATTTGATTTTCTGGAAGAAACTTATGGGAAGATACGAATCCTTGAGGAAAAGACAACGGGAAGAGCAAGGGCCGATGTTGTTATGATAACCGAGGATATGTTGTATGGTATAGAAATTAAGAGTGATGCCGACACATACACGCGTTTGAAAAAACAGGTAAAGAACTATGATATGTATTATGACAGGAATATTGTAGTTGTGGGAAGTTCTCATGGATCACATATCTGCGAACATGTACCCGGACATTGGGGGATCATTACCGTTGAGGCCGGAGAGGGAAATGTTATTGATTTTTACATCCTTCGAGAGCCTGTGGATAATCCCAAAGTTAAGGAAGACAGGAAGATATCTATCCTTTGGAGGATAGAATTAAATAATCTGCTTAAACTGAATGGTCTGCCGAGATATCCGGGAAAGAGTAAGTTATTCGTTCAACAGGTTCTGCTTGAGAGGGTTGGGAAGGAAGTCCTGTGGAAACAGGTATGTAATGAACTGTTTGAGAGGGATTATAATACTATTAATGAGATCATTGCAGAATATAAAAAGGGGAAGGGAAGGTAATACCTGCCGTAAGTACCAATGTTTTACATAATTGATAATGATGTTGTTATATATAATAAATATAAGGACATAGCTTGAATTGAAAAGGATGGAAAGAGAAGAAAAAACAGATAAAAGTACCGGAAAGTTCAGATCATTCCTGTTTGGTTTGGTGAAGGAAAAACTGTCACCCTTCATCATTATAGGAATATTTGCATCTCTTATTTATGTATTTGCATTTTCTTATGCCGGTTCACGAATAGCCGCACAAATGATCTATGAGGCTACACTTAAGGTTAAAGAGGAAATGTTAAAGGATATGGTTGAAAATACGATCGTATTTCTGGATAATTCCTATGAAGATTATAAGAAACGATATCCCGACGCGGATGAGGATGAGATTGAGGATGAAATGTATCGTCTCCTGTATAGAAAGATATATTCCGAAAAGCATAGTGACGGCGTATATATGTGGGTGAATAAAGTCCTTGATTATAATGGCGGAGATAATTATGCCATTCGACTTATACATCCTAATCTTAAGGATACCGAAGGTGATTATCTTACTACCAATGAAGTCAATCCAATGGGAATTAAGGCATATGAGGAGGAGCTTAACGGAGTCAAGGAAAAAGGGGCGGTATTTTTAACTTATGATTTTAAAAAGATTGATTCGGATGAAGTGACCCAAAAGGTTACATATTCCTGTCTGTACAGGAAATATGACTGGATAATCTGCATGGGGGTGAATCTTGATAACCTTGATCATTACAAGGTCCAGGCTAATAATAAACTGAGGTACGGAAGAAGAATTGTACTTGTCTGTATTTCCCTGACCTGGATGGTTCTGTTATCAATTATGTTTAAAATATACAGAGAAGCCGAGATAGGAAAGTACATAAAGAAGAATAAAGAACTTAATGAAAAACTTGAGAGAGATGTTCTTACCGGGGCCGGTTCAAGAGATTACGGAACGGAGCTCCTTAAAAGGGAATATAATGAGTTCAGGCGGGGAAAAGCAAATACGCTTATTCTGATGATGGATGTGGATAATTTCAAGATTTATAATGATGAATACGGGCATGATGTTGGTGATATGGTCCTGAATGGATTTGTTAATAAGGTGAGAAGCGGTATTGCGGCAGAGGACGTAATAATAAGATGGGGCGGAGATGAGTTTATCGTGATCCTTCAGGATGTAGCCCCGCAGGAGCTTGAGTCGATCGCGGACAGGATACTCGTATCCGTAAGAAGTGTGGATATCAGAAGGCCCGATCTTCCGATGGTCACTACTTCAATGGGATTCTCTTATTTTGCCGATAGTGATACGGAATACCTTGATGTTATAAACCGGGCAGATAAGGCTTTATACAAAGCTAAGGAAGCAGGAAGAAACAATTGGAAGAAAGCCGATATGTGAAAAAAAGCTAATAAAATCTCCGATATGGAGAAAAAGTTTGTCGCCATCGTGCGGGGAGCACAATTATCATTGATGATTGTGCTTTTTTTGTTTTTTTCGAATATATTTTCGATTATATGTGGTATTTATGGGACTTATTAATAATTGTAAAAATGTATAATGAAACAGAATTAACTATAAGTCTCAATAACCGGAAAATGGAGGATTAAACATGAAATATGTGGTATTGGATCTTGAAATGTGCAGAGTACCTAAGAAGCTTATGACCGATAAATACAGATATAATATGGAAACGATACAGATAGGAGCTGTTTTGCTGGATGAAGAATATAACGTTGAAAAGAAGTTCAGTACCTTTATACATCCCGAATACGGCCGAATGGATTCGTTTATAGAGCAGCTTACCGGAATAACCAGGAAAAATGTATATGATGCACCGTATTTTAAGGAAGCACTTGAAAGTTTTGTTCACTGGCTTCCGGAAGAAGATGTAAGCTGCGTTTCCTGGAGTAAGACAGACAGGGATCAGATAATAAATGAAATGCAGGCAAAGGGTATAGAAAATGCCGTAATAAGCTCTCTGGCCGGATCCTGGATAGATAGTCAGGAGTTATTCGGAGACAAAATGAATACCGACAGGCAGTATAACCTGGAGGAAGCACTTATAGCTTCGGATATCTGTACGGAAGGCAGGGCACATGACGGACTTGTGGATGCTTATAATACAGCATTATTATTTGCTAAATTTATGAAGGATCCCAATTATAAGCTTAATGATATATACACTATGGCAAGGGTTGAAGAGGTAGATCATCTTAGTGTTTCGATGGGCGACATGTTTAAGAGATTTAATCTCCAGCTTGTTGTCTTATGATACCGGCGAGCCTCATCCTGCATAGCCGGTCGTGAACAGATCATAATTTGCGCTTTCGGAAAAATAGACGGTATTTTTTTGTCGAAACAGTTATTAAATCCCAAATGATCCCGGTTTATAATGAGTTCATAAGATAAAAGAATATGAAGGGAGGACTCATATATGTGGCACTTCCCATACTTATAATAGCCGGAATGATCGGGATGGAGGTAAGAGCATAAAGGGTACTGACTGAAATGAGATTTCGGATATTATGTAGCGATGGGTTATGATATAATAATATATAAGAGGAGGATAAAATTATGGAGATCAGATTGGAAGATGTTGAAAAGGTAATGGAGCTGGCGGGTGTAGATTATTATACAGCTAAGGAGGCACTTATTAAGGCTGAGGGGGATATTGATAAAGCCCTTGAAGAACTGGCCCCTACAGGTTCCAGCGTCAGCGATGAGGTGAAGGATCTTATTGAGAAGCTTAAGGCCAAAGTTAAAGAAGGTAATGTTGACAGGATCCAGATCCGTAAGGAGGAAGAGATCATCTTAAAGCTTCCGGTGAATATTGGTATTATCGGTGGCATTATCGGCGCTGCTACAGCTCCATGGGCCCTTATTGCAGGTACTATTGCTGCCTTCGGATTCGGCTGTAAGCTGGAGATCGTGAAGAAGGATGGATCCACCGATGAAATAGTATAAGTATAATATGATTATTGTTCTGAAGTATGATACAAAACAGACCGGATCTGTGCAGACTCGGTCTGGTTTTTGTATTCGGGACAGGATGCGGGCTGTGGTAAACCACAGAACGTTTTTTGGACAGATGAAGGGAGAGAAGGTATGACTCTAAATCAATTAAAGTATGCAATTGCAATATCTAAGGAAAATTCACTTAATGATGCAGCCAGGAAACTGTTTATTTCCCAACCCAGTCTGACCGGTGCAATGCATGCACTTGAGGATGAACTTGGGTTTGATATCTTTGTAAGGTCTAAGAACGGCATGAGTCTTACCAATAAAGGGCAGGAGTTTATAGGATATGCCAAATCAGTCATTGAACAGTATGACCTTTTGGATGCTAAATATATAACAAAGAAAAATCCGAAGAGGTATTTCAGTGTATCGATGCAGCATTATTCTTTTGCGGTGAAGGCTTTTGTAGATCTTATAAATAAGCTGGGCTGTGAAGAATATGAATTTGAGGTTCATGAGACTAAAACCCGGGAGATAATAATGAATGTTAAGAATCAGAGGAGCGAACTTGGTGTTCTTTATGTAAATGATTTTAACAGAAAAGTACTTAATAAGGTATTTTCGGAGGAAGGTCTTGTTTTTACTCCGCTGTTTGACTGTGGTATATATGCTTATATAAGCAAAAAGAATCCGTTGGCGGTAAGCAAGTTGAAGACCAAAGAACCTGTGACTTTTGAAGAACTTGATGAGTATCCGTGTCTTGCTTTTGATCAGGGCGAATATAATTCCGCATATTATGCGGAGGAGGTACTTAGCACAAGGCAGTATAAACAGCTTATCCGCGGAAACGACAGAGCCACTTTACTGAATCTTGCAAAGGGCGTGAATGGTTACACGTTGTGTTCGGGTATCCTTTGCGAGGAACTTAACGGAAAGGATTTTGTGGCACTTAAGGTTGATACCGATGAAAGGATGACGGTCGGATATATTTCCGGGAAGGATTCCATGATCAGCGATATAGGAAATGAGTATATTAAACTGATATCGGCATATAAGTCGAAGGTTTTGGATTGATCCGCACCCGGCCCCGGAGTTGTATTATACCGGTAATGTAAATATTTAATCAATTCGGCAAAATGAAACATTTACAGTATGACAAATTGTTGATTATGTATAAAAGGATAAATAAAGTAGAAAATATATACAAACTTGCTTGTAAAATTATAAGAAATGATTTATTATAAATTTGCGTAAACGTTTAAGGAGACATTTACTTATATTACCTGAAATGACGCAAAAAATTTGTAAGAATTGTAAAAAACAAGGAGAGGTGTGATTATGAAGGATTTCTTGCACAATACCTGGAAGCATAGAGCACACGTTGTAATGGCATTGCCGGTATTTCTGGTACTGTTTTTTATTATGTATGTGCCTATGGCAGGTCTCGTAATGGCATTCAAGAATTATGATTTCACATTGGGAATATGGAAGAGTCCCTGGTGCGGTATTGAGAACTTTAAGTTTCTTGTTGCATCCAAGAAAATATTTGTGAATATGACTAAAAATACTATCATGTATTATGTGATATTTACGGCTCTGGGAACATTTCTTAATGTGGTTCTTGCAATAGCTATAGACCAGTTTGTGTTTAAGAGAACAGCTAAGGTTATGCAGACTATCATGATCGTTCCGGTCTTTATTTCATATGCGGCTGTACAATTTATCGTATATGCTTTCATTAGTACGGATACAGGTATTTTAAATAATACATTTAATA
>JAILNV010000116.1 GCA_024691125.1 Lachnospiraceae bacterium
ATGGAATTAAAATGCTTAAGGAATTCAACAGCTTCAAGATTCTCGTTACCGCCGTACATATTGGCAACCCACTGACCGTCCTGCTTACCGTAGTCAAGATACAGCATTGATGCCACAGCGTCCATCCTGATACCGTCCGCATGGTATTCCTTAATCCAGTAAAGAGCATTCGCAAGCAGATAATTGCTTACCTGCGGACGTCCGTAATTATATATTGATGTACGCCAGTGGGGATGGTATCCCTGTCTGGGATCAAGATGCTCATACAGGCATGTTCCGTCGAACTCCGACAGACCCTGGTCATCCTTCGGGAAATGCGCCGGAACCCAGTCAAGTATAACACCGATGCCCTTACCATGCATGTAATCCATGAAATACATAAGATCCTCCGGCGTTCCGTAGCGGCTCGTCGGGGCATAATGGCCGATGATCTGATATCCCCATGATTCATCCAGCGGATGCTCCATCACGGGCATAACCTCGATATGTGTATATCCCATCTTAAGAACGTAGTCCGCGATAAGCGGTGCCAGTTCCCTGTAGTTATAGAATTCACGTCCGTCCGAGGGCTTCATGAACGATCCAAGATGCACCTCGTAAATGCTTAACGGCTTATCCTTACCCTGGAATTCCTTCCTGTTCTTAAGCCATTTCTCATCTGTCCATTTATAATTCTTAATATTCCTTACTACCGAAGCCGATGCCGGGCGTACCTCTGCGCCGAAAGCATACGGATCAGCCTTGAACTTGATGATATCACCCTTTAGCTTAAGCTCGTATTTATATACCGCGCCTTCCTTTACTCCCGGAATAAATATCTCGAATATGCCGCCTTCGGGAAGCCTTCTCATCTGATGCCTGCGGCCGTCCCAGTTATTGAAATCTCCCACAACGCTTACTCTGATGGCATTGGGAGCCCATACTGCGAATGACACTCCCTTTACCCCGTCTATTGTACGAAGCTGTGCACCCATTACTTCATAGGCTTCATAATGTATACCTGCATTAAGCCTTGCAATATCCTTATCTGTAACCGTACTTTCGAAACGGTATGGATCCTGTATCTCGTATGACTCTCCGTCCGTTGTATACACCTTATAGTAATAGCTGTATTTTACTTTCTTGAGGCTGTGAACAAGAACAGCATAGAAGCCTGTCTCATCCATAAGCTCCATGGGATATTCTTTAAAGGTATCACCGGTCTTTACGATCGCGCTTATCTTTTCGATATTCTCCACTCCGGGAAGATATGTCTGTATCAGAATACCGCCGGAGACATAATGTCCCCCAAGGAAATCATGCGGTTCATCCTCTTCGGAATAAACCAGACCCTCAATCTTTGCCCAATCCATCATCCTATACAATTTCTTGTCCATGGTGCCTCCTTAAATTGTTTTCTCAAAATAATCAAAGTCATTTCGAACAAGACTTTTCCCTATCACACAGCCTGCTTACCCGGCATATCTCATCTCTCGATCTCGTGTATAAACAGACCGCTTCTTAACTTCGGCTCGAACCATGTCGACTTCGGCGGCATCAAAAGAGCGGCATCTGCCACATCAAACAGCTCCTGTATTGATGTAGGATACATGGCAAATGCTATTTGACAGTCTATGCCGCATCTTCTCTCAAGCTCCTTAAGCCCTCTTATCCCACCGACAAAATCTATTCTCTTATCCGTCTTCGGATCCTCTATCCCAAAGAGCGGCTTAAGCACGTTGTTCTGCAATACCGAGACATCCAGTCCTTCCACCGGATCATCACTCAGATATTTCTTATCAAACTCAAGTGAATACCACTTACCGTCTGCGAATACGGAAACCTCGCCCTTATGCTCCGGTCTGTATGGTTCGCTTCCTTTCTCCTTGAGCTCTCCCATAGTTCCGAGCTTATCAAGTACTTCTTCAATGCTGTGGCCGTTAAGGTCCCTGATCACACGGTTATAATCCATGATCATAAGCTGCTCATCAGGGAACAGGACTGAAAGGAAATAGTTGAATTCCTCCTCTCCCGAGTAATCACTGTGCTCTTCCCTGCGCTTAAGTCCCACCTTAACCGCGCTTGCACATCTGTGATGACCATCCGCAATATATATTGAATCCATCTTTCCGAATGTATTTCCTATTGTTTCCACATCTGATGTATCACTGATGATCCATACCCTGTGCCTTATTCCGTCATCCGATACAAAATCGTTAACCGGCACGCCTGATTTTACTCTGTTTACAATACCGTTTATCACATCATCCGCTCTATATGCAAGGAAGATGGGACCTGTCTGTGCACTGAGCGCATCCACGTGCCTTATCCTGTCCACTTCCTTGTCCGCCCTTGTATTCTCATGCTTCTTTATCACGCTGTTAATGTAATCGTCAATGGAAGCACAGGCTACGATGCCTGTCTGCTCCCTTCCGTCCATCGTAAGCTCATAAATATAATAACATGGCTTATCATCCTTAACGAATTCCCCTTTGTCAAGCATTTCTCTGAACAGCTCATTGGCTTTGGCGTAAACACGGTCATCATAGGTGTCAACATCATCGGGAAAAGACGTCTCCGCCCTGTCTATCCTGAGGAATGAAATATCATTTCCCTTAACTGCTTCCTTCGCTTCCGCTCTGTTATATACATCATAAGGCAGGGCTGCTATCTTATCTTCCAGCCCCCCGGCAGGTCTTATTGCGTTAAACGGTCTTATCTTTGCCATATCTTCCTCCCTGTACTTTTTTACATACACCATATATTGTACCAAAAAACATACACAATAACAACATATAATTAAATTTATAGACAAAACATCAAACAGGCACACCCTTATATTCAGGTGTGCCTGTTTATCTCGGCATATTTCTCTTACGCTTTTAATTGTTTTGGATTTTTACGCTTTTTTCCATATTACTATTATCAAACTATTTCACGGTCACCTTAATACTGAACTTGCCATTGGGCTTTGCCTTGGCAGTTCCGGCAGTGTTATTACCCTTAAGGTACACATTGAGCTTAACCGTGCCGCCTTTGGTTGGCTTAATCTTACTGTCCTTGTATATTATTGCATACTTTCCGCCGCCGAGCGCTTTAACATCGAAATACTCCTTCTTTGTATTCTTATCGACAGGTGATACTATCTCAACCTTGTCTATTCCACTGACGTCTGTGGTTATCACTCCGATTTCGACCACGCCCTCACTGTAGCGGTCCTGCGAGGACATTACTACTGCCTTGGTGCTCTGGCTCAGCTTGGCTGATCCCATATTAACCGTAAGATTGGCTGGCTTATCTGTCTTAATGCCGTCATTTACCTTTACTCCAACCGAGAATTTATCCGCCAGATGGTTTATCTTCGCAGAGCTCTTAAGCTTTAATGTATATGCGGTTCCGGTCCATTTTGCATCGAAATATTCATTATCAGCTCCGGTTCCCGCTTCTATG
>JAILNV010000148.1 GCA_024691125.1 Lachnospiraceae bacterium
GGAACGCCGGAGGAGCTTGACACCTATGATGCCCAGTCGGTGGACAATTACGCCGAAGATCAGTATGCAGAACCTGAATGGGAGGATGAGAAACCACAGACCGGAATATATGAAGCCACGATCAGCATGCAGGTAGGCGGAAGGGCAGAGGATCTTCAGCGGCTCATTGATGACCTTTCTGTACAGAAGGATAAGATGCTGCTTAACTCATACTCATGGTCAAGTTCAGATAACGTATTTATGAATGAGACCGGAGAATATGAAGTAAATAATCAGAACAGAGTGGAGTTCTCGGTTTCGTTATTTATGTATAAAGAGTGATAAGGGGACGATATGGAAATTCGCAAAAACCAGAATATCCGAATCGGTGACGTGCTGCAGGAATTCGGCTACGTTAACGAGGAACAGATCGGAAAGGCAATAGAATACCAGAAGGAGCATAAGGGTGTCAGAATGGGTGGCGCCCTTATTGCACTTAACTTTATAACAGAGCATCAGATGCTTGAAGCGCTCGGACGCCGTCTTAATTATGAGGTGGTAAGCATACAGGATCTGAACGTGGATATCGAGGCGGTGGAGCGTATTCCCAAGGCTCTTGCCGAGAAATACTGCATGATGGGTGCAAGGAGTGACGGCGGAAGCTACAGTCTGGTAGTTAACGATCCCCTTAACTTCTACGGAATAGAAGATATCCATCAGGTAGTCGGAGAGGAATTAAGAATACTCCTCTGCGAGAAAGCAGCCATAGAAAACGCCATCCAGTATTATTATTCCGAGGTATCGGCAAGGAAGGCGGCCAGCAAGGCAGCCGCAGCCAGCACCAGTTCAGGATATGAGGTTGTAGAGGTAAATATTGAAGACGGAGATGATGAGACACCTATTATCAACCTCTTTAATTCTATACTTATACGTGCGTATAATTCCAACGCATCTGATATCCATATCGAACCGTTCGAGACCTTTACCTCCGTAAGAATGAGAATGGACGGTGTTATTGCGGACTTCATGACGCTTCAGAAGAATATACATAATCCGCTGATCGCCCGTATCAAGATATTGGGAGATCTGGATATAGCCGAGCGTCGTATACCACAGGACGGACACTTCAGGATATCTCTTGAAGGCGTTAACGTCAATGTCCGTGTATCCGTTATCCCTACCGTATTTGGAGAGAAGGCGGTTCTTCGTCTCTTAGCCAATGCTACGACCATCGATCATTCGGGAACCTTCGGAATGACAGACAGGAATTATGCGATAGTTAAGAAGATGCTGACCAGTCCCAACGGTATCATTTATCTTACGGGTCCCACAGGTTCCGGTAAATCAACGACTCTGTACATGATGCTTGAAGAGTTAAGCAAGAAGAGCGTTAACATATCTACCATTGAAGATCCTGTTGAGAAGAACCTTCCGAAGCTTAACCAGATGCAGGTTAATAACCAGGCAGGACTTACCTTCGAGATAGGACTGAGAGCACTGCTCAGACAGGATCCGGATATAATAATGGTAGGAGAGACCCGTGATGCCGAGACTGCGTCAATATCTGTCCGTGCTGCCATCACAGGTCACCTTGTTCTTTCGACACTTCATACCAATGACGCGGCTTCCTCGGTGCTTCGTCTTGAAGACATGGGCGTTGAGCCTTATCTTGTTGCCAGCTCACTCGTAGGTATCATTGCCCAGCGACTCGTCCGTAAGGTATGTCCGTTCTGCAGTGAATGGGGTCCCATGAATTCACAGGAAGCCCAGTATGTAGGTAAGATGCTTCCGAGAGTGAAGCATGCAAGGGGCTGCCGCCAGTGCAACAATACAGGATATAAAGGACGTATTTCCATACACGAGATCCTTCCTATTACCAAGAACGTAAGAACGATGATAACCGGAGGAGCCACCACCGACCAGATCAAGGACTATGCGATCAAGAAGCTCGGCATGGCTACCCTTAAGGTCAGCGCCGCCGATCTCGTCGAACAGGGTATAACTACAGTTTCAGAGTTGGCTAAAGTGGCGTACTATGATTGATGACAAGGAGCAGAAATGAAAAAAAAACGACTGATCATCATATTATCGATAATACTGTTTTATATCGTTCTTATGATGATCATGGTTCCGGCTGAGCTTAAAATGGGAGTATCACCGGACGGTGAACCATTATACAGTATTGGAAGTGTAAGTGATGCTTTCTGGTATATGCTGGTAACCTTCACTACAGTAGGATACGGAGATATGACACCCGTATCACCCTTGGGCAAGATTGTTGGTATGATCTTTATGCTCTCAAGTACCGGCATACTTGTTCTTTTTATAAATATGGTATTTTCATGGATGATGGGTGACCTTGCACCCAGATTTCAGATCTGGAAGCACAGGAGAAAGCCGTGGGTCATCCTGTCATCTTTTAACGAAGAAGCGCGCTGTTTTGTAGATGATATGGTGAAGGACGGTTCCGATGTCTTTTTTATCTGTACAGATGAAATGGCCACCGATAATATGTCCGATTCTTATGATTTTCTAAGGATAGCATTTCTGAAGATTCCCATTAACAACATCCTCAGTAAGCACAGGGGCGATGAGTTATGTACTGTCCTGCTGATAGATGAGGATAAATACCTGAATTATGAAACGGCTCTTCATATAAGATTGGCCGATAATATCCGTGTTATCTGTAAAACAGATGAAACGCCCGATGAGCTTGATCCGATGATAACTCTGTTTGATGAAGATGATTGTCTGGCAAGATATTACTGGCAGACATATCCCATAGAGAGATCTGAGAAGGATATCATCATTATAGGAGACGGTTCACCTGTAGACAGGATACTGGAGAGGGGATTGCTGATCAATGTATTCCCCAAAGGCATGGGATTGTGTTATCATGTTTTCGGATATAACGGAGTATTCCGTGAGGATCACAGGGAAGTAATGTTATCCCTTGGCTCAGACAGGATAGATGATAATATAGTATTTCATGATGATACATGGCAGCATGATACGGAATTATTGCTTCGTGCATCACGTATCATCCTGTGTGATAGAGACGCAAGAAATAATCTGTCGGTCAAAAACAGGATAAGACGGTATTTCCCGGTAGAGGGAACCGTCTATCTGTTCCATCACGGAATGGAGGCATCCGATGCCGTTGTTGTGAACAGGACCGGGAGTGTTTATAACAAGAATCTTCTGTTAAGCGGTATCCAGAATAAGCTTGCGGTAAATATTAATGAACTGTACAGAGAAAAGGTGGGAGATGATGCTCCGACCTGGGAGAAGCTGTCGGAATTCCACAGACAGGCTAATATTACAGCAGCCGACCATCTGCTGACCAAGGTAAGATTTCTTCTTCCCGAAGATGATGTAAGAGCATTAACTGAAGAGATATGTCATAAGGCATATAAGGTTTTTGCAGGACTTGATCCTGACAGAAGAGAAATATGCAGAAGACTTGAACATGACAGATGGATGAGATTCTATCTTATGTATAACTGGATATATGATCCTGTACGTGATAATAAGAAACGCAGACATCATCTTCTTGTCCCCTTTGAAGAATTATCGGAAGAAGAGAGGATAAAGGATGATTCGGCATGGCAGGTTCTTAATGAAGACATTTTTTAAGGGGAAAGTACAGATATGCTGATAACAATGATCCTGATTTCCACAGCTGTTTTTCTTGCACTGATCAGATACTCCGCAATGAAGCCCGAGAGGCGGGGGTCTTTGGTGGGTGCCATGTTTATGATTGCCGCCGTAGGCGGTCTTATTC
>JAILNV010000155.1 GCA_024691125.1 Lachnospiraceae bacterium
TTTTGAGTAGTTATGCAGTTTGATCTGCAATATTTATAACTCCAAACAGGTGATCCAATGAGAAGAATAAGAACCTCGGATCTGGTTCCCGGAATGACTACCGCAGAGGACGTCTATTCCTATAATAACCAGCTGGTCGTGCCCAACAACACAGTGCTTACAGACAAGATGATCACCCGTCTTGAGTTCTATTCCGTTCTGGCCGTAAGGGTGAAGGACGAAGAGGTTAAGCATGCGGATGAGATCTCTCCCTTTGACCTGCCTTCTTATTCTGAGAGGATCAAGGCAAGCAAGGAGTTCAAGGAATTCGAAAGGACCTTTATCGCGACCACAGAGAATTTCAAACAGAACTTAAGATCCATTGTTGATGAAAGGGCACCGATAAATACCGAGGAACTGTTTGATCACATATCCAATCTTATGACTGCGCAGTCAAGCACGATCTCCATCTTCGACATGCTCCATAACATGCGTCAGTATGATGATATGACCTATGCACATTCAATCAACGTAGGCCTTATCTGCAATGTATTTGCCAAATGGCTGAAGCTTCCGCCCTCGGAAGTGGAGAAGCTGACGCTGTGTGGACTTATGCATGATATCGGCAAGCTGGTAGTGCCCGATAAGATAATAAGAAAGCCTGACAAGCTGACACCCAATGAGTATAACATAATAAAGACTCACACTCTTCAGGGATATAAGATCCTTAAGGAATATGAGAATATTAATGATGATGTCAAGGAAGCAGCTCTGATGCATCATGAAAGATGCGACGGAACCGGATATCCGCTCGGACTTACCGGAGATAAGATCAATAAATATGCCAAGATAGTTGCGATAGCCGATGTGTATGATGCCATGACCGCAGCGCGTGTGTACCGTGGACCTCTGTGTCCGTTCAAGGTTATAGGCATATTCGAATCGGAAGGCCTTAACAAGTATGACAGTCATTTCATACTTATCTTCCTTGAACACATAGCAAGCACCTATATCAAAAACCGCGTCCGGTTAAGCAACGGAATGGAAGGCGAGGTGGTGTTCATGAACAAGACTGCCCTCTCCCGTCCGATGATCCAGTGTAGAAACCGCTTCGTGGATCTAAGCAAGGAAACAGATATTTATATAGAAACCTTCGTATAAAAAACCGCAGGAACTGAATCCTGCGGTTTGGTTTTTGGATTTATTATGAACTTACCGACGGTTCTCAGCCCGTCTTCAGTCTGAACTTCTGTATTTCCCTGTCAGTATTTACCTTTTCTATCTGGGCACCCAGGCTCCTTAACTTTTCGTGGAAATCCTCATAGCCTCTTTCAATGTAGAAGATATCATCAACCGTGGATACACCGTCCGCAGCCAGAGCTGCCATGACAAGTGCCGCACCTGCACGAAGATCCGGTGCTGTTATCGGTGCTCCCGAAAGCCTGTTTACACCCTCTACTATTGCCGTATTGCCTTCAACCTTTATGTTTGCTCCCATTTTAAGGAGTTCGTCAACATATTTGAATCTGTTTTCAAAAATACTCTCCGTTACCACACAGGTACCGTCCGATACCGACAGCGCCGTTGCTATCTGTGGCTGCATATCCGTAGGAAAGCCCGGATACGGAAGAGTCTTTACATGCGTATGTCTCAGGGTTTTTGATGCCACTATCCTTAACTGGTCGTCAAATTCCTCTACCTCACAGCCCATTTCTATAAGCTTGGCTGTTATTGACTCAAGGTGCTTGGGTATTACATTCTTAATGGTTATATCACCCTTGGTTATTGCTGCCGCGAACATGAAGGTTCCGGCCTCTATCTGATCAGGTATTATGGAATATGTCGTTCCGTGAAGCTTCTCAACGCCTCTTATCCTTATTACATCTGTACCTGCGCCTTTAATATTGGCACCCATGCTGTTAAGGAAGTTCGCCACATCTACGACATGAGGTTCCTTGGCTGCGTTCTCGATAATGGTCTTGCCCTCTGCAAGAGCCGCTGCCATCATGATATTGATCGTGGCACCTACCGTAACTACATCCAGATATATATGATTTCCGACAAGACGCTCAGCCGATGCACTCACAAGACCCCTTGCAATCCTTACATCAGCTCCCAGTGCTCTGAATCCTTTGGTATGCTGGTCTATGGGACGGCTTCCTATGTTACATCCGCCGGGAAGCGCCACCTCTGCATCCTTATACTTTCCGAGCAGAGCTCCGAGCATGTAATAACCTGCCCTTATCTTCTTAATATAGGAATCATCAATAGTATGATCCGTTATCATGGAGGCATTTATCTTAACCGTATGTCTGTCAAGATGCTCAACGATAACGCCGATGCTTTCCATCGCTTTAATAAGTACTTTGGTATCCCTTACATCGGGGAGATTCTCGATAATGACGGTCTCATCTGTCATTACGGCTGTAGCCAGTATTGCCAGTGCCGCATTCTTCGCTCCGCCTATCTCTACCTCACCTACCAGGGGATTACCGCCCCTTACAACATATTGTTCCACTGTTTTCCCCTAACTGCTCATCCGTTAGCTATTAAAATCAATTAATTATTTTACTCTATTTATCCCTTATTGTAAATGCGAACAGATTTTCTGTTAATTGTTACAGAATTATTACTTCAATGTCTTTTTATTATTCTACACCTCTTACAAACCAAAACAACATCATACGGAAGCCTATAGGCATATCTGTCAATTCAGATACTTCATCGGGTTAACCTGTACACCGTTAACAAGTATCTCAAAATGGATATGCGGCCCGGTACTTACACCTGTATTTCCCGAAAGCGCGATCTTCTGTCCCTGCTTAACCGTCTGTCCTGTCTTACACAGTATCTTGCTAAGGTGTCCGTATCTTGTCTGTTTACCGTCGGGATGCTGTATCATAACAACATAACCATATCCGCTTCCCCATCCGGCTCTTATAACGGTCCCTCCGGATGATGCGCAAACAGCCGTACCTACAGGAGTTGCCCAGTCTATACCCCTATGATAGGTGGATGCTCCTCTCTTTGGTGCTTTTCTTCTTCCGAAACCGGACGTCAGGCGCCCGCCGGATATAGGCTTAAGATAAGTAGGCAGCGGCTTGGTACCCCTTTCGACTACCTTGGCAACAGCGTCAACCACTACATCTTCATATATGATCTCTCTCGTTTCCTCGGTGTCGTTTCTGTATGTGACATCCGCCACTACCTTTCTGAAGCCCTCAACAGGTTCGGTTAACACCCTGCTCTCATTCGTGAACCACTGGTCATTATCTATATATTCAATTGGTTTATTGTAATTTTCCTCGTAATATACTTCTTCTGTACGTATAACCGACAGCTCAGGCTCCGGGGAATTAACCTTGATCTCATCACCCACCCTGATCATTGCATTGATATTAGGAAGTGTTTCAGTATTAAGAGCCAGTATGTCATCAACCGACATATGGTTCTTCTGGGCTATAACCGACAGTGAATCTCCCGCCACGACTTCATAGATCTTGCTCTTCTCCTGTTCCTTCGTTACAAGATCGATGGCTTCCTCAAGCGTACTTATCCTGGAAGGATCCGCATATGTCTTTACAACCTCAACATTTTCCCCGAAATCAAGACTCTTTACGCCGAAATTGAACTCCGATACATCCTGTCTTAACGCTTCACTAAAGAACCTGTCGACCTTGGCAGATACACCCGCAACCGGAAGCAGAGTATCCTCCTCTGTATCATTTTCTCCCGATTTCACAACCAGTGCTGTCAGTACATTTAGTTCCCTCGTCGGATCAAGTACCAGATCAACATCATAATCACCGTTCTCATCATACCGGCTCTTGGCTCTAATAAGCAGGTTAAGAACCTCCCCGGCAGTACGGAGATTAACGGTAAACTGGTTTATTTTAACCTCATATACCGGTTCTTTCGTCTTAAAAACATTGTCGCTGAAAACATTGTAAATATTTGTGATAACGGTCTCTTCATCATCAGGCTTTGTGAATACGTCTGTACGTGCATTGGTCCTTATATCGCAGTTTATAAGCACCAGCTCATCCGACTGGGAGGCAAGCCTCCTTCTTGCTTCACGTATCATGCCTTCCACGTCTGCAGTATCCGAAACCACCCCCACGGCATTGCCGTTTACAAAGATGGTTATCTGGCTGCCTGCATCCGTCACCTTACCGACCGTTCCGAAATCGACCACAAATGCCAGTATCCCCATTACCAGCATGGTGATGACATGCTTATATTTGATTATCCTTATTAATTGTCTCCCCATATTTAAAACTGTTTCTACTTATCATATGATCCTTAAATACCAGCACAGCATAAAGGCAAGATCCGCAATGCCGAACACAAGTGCCGCGATCACAAGTCCCTTAAGTCTTGAGAATTCCTTATTTATCTTACCGAAGGTCTGGGCATCCTGCTCTGCAAGCGCATTCTGTACATTCCTGTAGCATTTCACGTTTTCCTTATGTACATGATCCTCAAGGTCTATAAATGCCTTCTCGGCAGTCGCCTTATCGAAGGTATTATCTTCCTTCTCCTGCTCTTCCTCAGCCTTCTTATCTATTATCTCTTCCTTAATGAGCGTAACCAGTTCTGAACTCCTGGATTCAAGCTCTTCTTTTATCAGTAAGATTATTTCCGTGTTGTCAAGTACCTTATTAAGAATATCGGTATTTGACAGTACCGCTTTTAATATCTCTTCCTTATTCTCCTCGGACAGGCTCCTTATATCGATCCTTTCTTCGCTGTCCATCTCTGTCTTTATATCATTCAGAAGACGCCAGTTCTTATTAAGAAGTTTGGAATTACCGTCAACAGCACGGATTATTTCCTTATCTGATGAATCCCTCTCCAGACGTGCATCATAGAACATGTCCTGGATCGATTCAAGCTGTTCCTCATTGCTGTTTAGCACTACATCCCTTATCTGCTCGGGAGTTACGGAATTCTGCATCATTCTCCTGCGCTCGTAATCTCTTTCCCTCTCCGCTCTTGCCCTGTCCTGGCTTTCCCTTGATGCCTGATTTCTGTTTAAATTAAGATTCTTCTCAAATCTGCTGGCTATCCTGCTGATACTGCTTTCCATAATATTCCTCTCTCTCGTTACATCCCAAACAATACTGCCCATCTGCTTCAAAGCACATAGTTATATAAATATTAACATCTTTAAATGAGAAAAACAAGGATTTCTGTTTTTAGTAAAATCTTATATAAAAGAATCTTTGATTTGGTCTTTTTTGTGCGTTTTAACTATCTGTTAATAATCAGTTCATTATTTGTTCATAAAATATTGCTAATATTTTGCTTGAGTAGAAGAGAGAAGAAGAGAAAAGTTGATAGATTTTTTCATAATATTGCCCAGGTGATTCTCATCCACCTGGGCACTCCTCATATAATACAGGATATCAGAAATAATAAAACTGACTCCTCAAGCTTGCTTGAAAGGCAGTTTTTTATTTCTGCTAAATCTTTGATTTTGTTTAATCCTGTATTATATGAGGAGTATATCCCTGATGACGCCTAATCCCGATACAAGCCGGAACAATCTCTTGTTCCGGCTTGTGTAAGCCTCCTCAAGCTTATTTCACATCCCCATTCTTCTTTTCTTCCCGGATCTCTTCGTTAAGCTGAAGCATTCTCTCATCAAGTGCCGACACCATCTGAGCACACTCATAGAGCTCCTTCTTAATCTCTTCCGGAGCATTCATATCGAACTTATAATTCATCTTATGCTCAAGGCTTGCCCAGAAATCCATGGCAACCGTCCTGATCTGGACCTCTACCTTCGTATCGATCACGCTGTCCGACAGATATATAGGAACGCTGACTATCATATGATAGCTCTTATATCCGCTTTCCTTGGGATTCTTAATATAATCCTTTATGTACAGCACCTTTACATCGCTCTGGTTGGCCAGCATATCGGCAACCCTGTAAATATCCGACGTAAATGAACATATCACCCTAATACCTGCGATATCATTTACATATTTCTGCATATTCTCAAGAGTAGATTCATAGCCTCTCTTCTTAAGCTTCCTTACTATGCTTTCCGATGTCTTGACACGTGATTTAATATGCTCTATCGGATTATACTGATGAATGTGCTGGAACTCATCATTAAGTATCTCCAGCTTGGTTCCTACTTCCTTAAGTGCCGAATTATATAAAAGGATCATGGTCTGCCAGTCATCTACCTGATCCACTCCGTTTGGTTTGTACTCCACCCCTGTTACCTCACTGCATCAAAAATAAAGTCTTAAAAAAATATGGACAAATAACTTCAACTTAGTATAACATAGTTTGTGAAAAAATGCACGATGTTTTTATGAATTATAACCATATTTTTGATATATTACCAAAAAAATATGTAAACATTTAACAAGTGGAGCTGTTATGCGCATCTGGGGTAAGCTTATTAAAGACAACAGGATACTGAAGGATATTGTGATCGAGAACTGCGAGGAAGATACCAGGACTCATAAGGTATTTGATTCACTTGAGAAAATGTGCAATGAATTTGACTTAAGCCGGCCTATCTGGCTGGATGCAACCGTAGCTGAATTCAAGCTCCATTCCAAATGCCGTTTCTATATGGATAACTTCATTGATTCCATCGATTTTGATTATCTTGAGATCCAGGTACTCGAAGAAGACTAGCTGCTTTGTTGCTTTCAGATCTGCGCTATCTGGATAAGCAGGCAAGAAAGGGTTAAGTGTAACGGCAAATTACCGATATAATATTCAGATGAATCAATTCCGCGGATTTCCATCTACAGACAATTAATTAACTTAATATGTTCATACCTGCAGCAATGAACATAGACTTCAATGCATCGACCACGGAGGGCAGACGATAAGCAGAACGGATACTGCTTTAAGTCATGCTCTTTTTGATTTGTTAACATGGAAGCAGACATTGAGATTGTGGCGGTGTTCTTACCTAAAGGGGGCTACTTATTGATCATTCAGAGCAGTACGGTAGGAATGGAATCCGTGAGGAGATATTCCTCTTTACGCATGGACGCTTACGGCATAAGCGGCAGTGCCATGGCCGCAGCACCTGACAAAAATATTACGGTAAACGAGAGCAACAGCAGGCAGGTTTCTCCGGATAGCAAAGGGAGCTTCCAGAGCTCCATGGAAAACCTGATGAAGCGCTTTGAAACCATGGGAACCTCCCGTATTACCCATAATCACGACGAAGAAAGTGCAATGAACAGGATAAAGACCGAATGTATCATCTATCTTCTGCGCCTTTTGTTCGGACGTGAGACAGATGATAATGTTGATACGAAGAGCTTTCGGGAAGCCTTAGATGATACTTCTGAGAGTAAAGGATCCGGCAGATTCCTTACCGGCATCAATAATCCATACTACGGAAATATGATATCTACAGGAATGCGTTCCTCTCTTAATTCGATGTTCTCTTTAAAGAATTATGAGGCACACTACTTTGCGGAAAGCGAAGAATTGAGCTATCAGACAACAGGCACAGTCGTTACGGCGGACGGAAGAAAGCTTGATTTTAACTTAAGCTTCGAAATGAGCAGAAGCTTTGAAGAATACTATGAAAGAGAGCATACTTTGGATATCAGCAAATTGTGCGATCCTCTTGTTATCAATCTTGATACGGATATCGCAAATGTATCCGATCAGAAATTCATGTTTGACATCGACAGTGACGGCATAAAGGATAATATCTCAATGCTTAATAAAGGCAGTGGATTCCTGACTCTTGACAGAAACGGAGACGGTGAGATAAACAACGGAAACGAGCTGTTCGGAACGAAATCCGGCGATGGCTTTAAAGACCTTGCGGCCTATGATTCCGACGGTAACGGATGGATCGATGAAGCCGATCCCATATGGAATAAGCTTCTTATATATTCAATTAATGAGGACGGAAGCTCTTCGATGTACGGACTGTCTGAGAAAGGTGTAGGCGCCATTTACCTCGGAAACGTTTCCACCAACTATTCTCTTAATAACAGTATGACCAATAATGTAAACGCGGTAATCCGCAAGACAGGCATGTTTTTATATGAAAACGGACAGGCCGGCACTATTCAGCACCTGGACGTTGCAAGCTAATTTACAGTAAACGAAGTGAGTCAGAAGAATCTTCTCTCATTTTCTCCTGACTCACTTCCATCAAAATTTGAAATATAACTATTCAGAACAGCACAAAAATCTAAAATATGAACAGTTACAGTATATCTATACCGAAATAAAAGATGCAACCATGTACATAGCGCCAACCAGCAATATTATCAACAATAAGTACATAATGAATATTATGAGACTGACGATAGCATAGGTCTTCTTCTGGCCCAGGATTTTTGCCTTTTTAAACAGGTATATCGGCGGAAACAGGAAACCGACAAGCCTGTATCCCCAGCTTACTTTTATTCCCATCTGACCCAGGAAATAACAGTCTGTCGATATTACTGCAATATAAAAGGCATTAGAAATAAAAGTACTCATCTCTATACCAATCTTCGACAAGATCAGGGCCAAAGCACTCAGAAACAAAGGAAGTAATGCAAGTGCCCATGAAAGAGCATTTATCGTTTTCATTACAGAATCTTCACCCATTGAAGCGCTCGATATTGCCGTTGTAGTTTTAGGCCCACTGTACATCGTCCCGCCTGTTACTGCAGGTTTCTCGACATATGCACCTGATGTAGCCGGGCTCATATTATCATAAAGAGGCTTATTTCCTGTATTCGCGAAGAAGCTTGACCCCGAACCCGATCCTCCGCCTGATCCTGTACTACTGCCCGAATCAAAGAAGCTGGATCCTGTACTGCCATTCATATCAGAGCTTCCGGAAATATCCACAAAGCTCGATGAAGCCGATGAACTTGTAGTAACACCCTTATCGACGCCCATGCTTCCAAAGAAAGAGAATCCTCCGCCGCCACCGCTGTTATTGCTTATATTAACGTTATTATTGGAAAAATTATCCTCTTTGCCCATACTGATACTGCCTGTATCAGTTGACGAACCTGCTTTTTTATCTGCTTCGGCATAATCATCATCGTCACCAACATCAAACAGAGCTCCAAAATCATCATCCATACCGTAATCGGATCCTGAATCAAGCTTCTTCTCGTTGGAAGATGGCGCACCATCACCACTGCCCTTATCGGATGCAATACCCGGTGTACGTATTCCCTCATCCTGATTCTCAAAGAAGAAGTCCAGATCCCCATCGAAATCAGAACCGTAATCAAGTCCCGTATCATCCTGTCCATAACCATCATCCACCGCTGTATCCTGCACGGGCTCAGCCTTCGGTTCACTATCTGTTTCCGACATTATGCTGCTGAACAGGCTGCTTCCCGACCCGGCAAACAATGTATCAGGCTCCGATGATTCCGTTTCCAATCCGAACATAGCTGCAGACTGATCAGGCTGTTCATTCTTTTCATCGATCTTATCAGCCTCATGGCTTATAGCATCGGTTCCGGCATCGTCCTGAGTATCTTCTACCACAGTCCACATTTTCAGGACTTCCTTTTCATCCGGGCTTAATGCTTCGTAATCCGTTGAGGTAATCTCAAGATCCTTCAGCTTGGCTCCGCATTTGGTACACTTAACCTTCTTCCCTTTATTGCTGAGCTTGAACAGTTTATCGCAGTTTTCACAATAGTACAGGTATTTATCCATGTTTGTCTCCATTATCAGGTGGTTTTATCCGGCATAATAATTTATAAGGCATCCTTTAAGGATTATTTCTCTTTCATCATCTGTAAGATCGCCAAGTCTTACAACGAATTCCTTTAATTCATCTCCGACAACATATCCCTTTATCTCCGAAGCCTTTTTCTCAACCGCTTTCCGGATACCCGGGAAGAAGAGATAATCCTTATTCTTAAACGGAAGCTCTCCTTCTTCGATAAGGAACGGAAGCATACCCCAATTGATAAGATTGCTGCGATACCTCTTTGTTGCGTACTCATTGGCAATATTAGCCCAGCCTCCGAGTACCTTCTGACATGAAGCAGCCTGCTCTCTTGCCGAACCGTCACCCGGCTTTACTGCAAATATAGTACTTCCAAAGCCTGTGTTAGTCCTGTCTGCATCAGAGAACTTCTTCTTAATACTATCCATTACACCCTTAACATCAGGATTGGCTTCACATGGATGACCACCGCTTATCCTTGCATCTTCGGCTTTCTTGATCTCCTTGGCAAGGCCTACATAATTAGGATCCTTCCTTGAAAGAGTGAACTCTGCAAGACCTAAAGGATTGGAACGGAATGAAGAAGTCTCACCCGAGGGAATGAGCTCATCCGTTGTCGTAACCGGATCATGGATCTCCGATACGCAGCGAAGTACAAGATTCTCAGGCAATGCGCTCATCTTCGGCCAGTCCTTTATGTTGGGACCGAACTTGATCTCCTCATTCGGATCTGCAACCCCATGTGAATCGAATACCCTGTTTTCATATATTGTCTTATCAAAATGATACTTATATTTCTTAAGAGTACCTTCCTCAATGAACCTGTCGGCACCGGTAAGATATCCCTTGTTAGCAGCCGTTGCGGCAATAGAACGGGCATCCATAAGGGCAACGGATGATATCTGACCGTTCTGGAGCTTCGAGCCCTCGCGGTTCGGGAAGTTACGTGTTGAATGCCTTATCGAAAATGCATTATTGGCAGGCGTATCACCCGCTCCGAAGCACGGTCCGCAGAATGCAGTCTTAAGCACTGCTCCCGTCTCCATTATCTTAGCAGCACATCCGTTCCTTATAAGCTCCATATATACAGGCATTGATGCGGGATAAACACTCAGTGTGAACTCATCATACCCTATGCTTGCACCGTCGAGTATATCGGCTGCCGCACAGATATTTTCGAAGCCACCGCCTGCACAGCCTGCGATTATACCCTGATCAACATATAATTTTCCGTCTCTTACCTTATTCTTAAGAGTATATTCAACCTGTCCGTCAAGGCTTACAAGCGCTCTCTTCTCTACATCATCAAGGATATCGAGAAGGTTGTCATTGAGTTCATCAATAGTATAGGTATTGCTCGGATGGAACGGCATGGCGATCATCGGCTTAACGGTACTCAGATCTATCTCTATCATTCCGTCGTAATAAGCCACATCACCCGGATTAAGCTCCTTATACTCTTCCTTCCTTCCATGTATGTCGTAGAATTCCTCAATCTGCTCATCTGTTCTCCAGATGGATGACAGACAGGTGGTCTCAGTGGTCATAACATCGATCCCTATCCTGAAATCGGCACTTAATGATGCAACGCCCGGTCCCACGAATTCCATTACTTTATTTTTAACATAACCGTTCTTAAACACGGCACCTATAATTGCCAAAGCAACGTCCTGAGGTCCCACACCGGGATTCGGAGCGCCTGTAAAATACACACCCACAACGCCCGGCCTGTCTATATCATAGGTTCTGTTAAGCAGCTGCTTAACCAGCTCCGGACCACCTTCACCGACCGCCATCGTTCCCAGTGCGCCATATCTTGTATGTGAATCGGAGCCAAGTATCATCCTGCCGCAGCCTGCGAGCATTTCGCGGGCGAACTGATGGATGACTGCCTGATGCGGAGGAACATATACCCCGCCATACTTCTTGGCACATGATAGTCCGAACATATGGTCATCTTCATTTATAGTACCACCGACTGCACATAAGCTGTTATGACAGTTCGTCAGCACATACGGCATCGGGAACTTCTCCAGTCCCGAAGCTCTTGCCGTCTGGATAATTCCTACAAAAGTTATATCATGAGAGGTAAGCTTATCGAACCGTATCTTAAGCTTATCCATTGTATCCGATGTGTTATGTTCCTTAAGAATACCATATGCGATCGTATTCTCTGCTGCCTCTTCCCTGGTTATCTGCCTGCCTGCTGCCGCCTGTACCTTTGACAGAGCATCCTCATTATCCGGGATTATATCCCTCCCGTTGATAAGCCATGCTCCGCCTTCCGTTAATGTGACCATGAAAACCTCCTGCTGTGTTTATTTCTTTAATAATCATACTATCCTAAAATAGTATTGTATCCCAGCAACCCTTATACTGCAAGCCTTATTCTTACAAAACAAACTTACGGGATGCTAAATAAGCAATATATGCATATCTTGATTTTGGATTTCTTCTAAAATATAATGTACCTGATTCAGAACAGCACATATATTTTAGATCGGAAATATTTAACAATGGTACCTGAAAGCAAACAGACCGAACAATTTAAGAAAATGACGGAAACCCCCATTCCGAAGCTGATAATCTCTCTCTCGATACCTACGATAATCAACATGCTGGTAACGAATATATATAATCTGGTAGATACAGCTTTTGTAGGCAGACTGGGCAATTCAGCCAGCGGAGCTGTGGGAATCGTATTCGGTTACATGGCAATAGTGCAGGCTGTGGGATTTATGTTCGGACAGGGCGGAGGAAGCATAGCATCAAGACTTCTCGGTGCCAAAAATGCCGGTAAAGCTTCCGAGACCGCATCTACGGCTTTCTTCTTTGCCATGGGTGCCGGAGGTCTGATCGCGATACTTTCATTTATATTTCTCGATCCTCTTATCATGGCTTTGGGAAGTACTGTAACGATAGCTCCTTATGCCAGGCAGTATATTACCTACGTTCTGATAGCAACACCCTTCATGACTGCCAGCTTTACAATGAATAATGTGCTAAGATATGAAGGTAAGGCAGCCATAGGAATGATCGGACTGCTGACCGGTTCAATACTCAATATGGTCGGTGATCCGATACTTATGTTCGGGCTGAAAATGGGTGTGGCCGGTGCGGGACTGTCGACCTGTATAAGCCAGATAACCAGCTTCTTCATTCTTCTGTCAATGTTTTTAAGAGGCAGAACCACCTGCAGGATTTCAATAAGCAATGTACAACCCGGCAACGATCTGTTACTAAGAATATGTGCGGCCGGCCTGCCCTCGCTGCTGCGACAGGGTCTTGGAAGCATTGCAACGATCATATTAAACAGCAATGCAGGTGTATACGGCGATGAAGCCGTCGCCGCCATGAGCATTGTATCAAGGATATCCTTTTTCATATTTTCGGTCGCGCTCGGCGTAGGGCAGGGATTTCAGCCTGTCAGTGCATTTAACTATGGCGCAGGGAAATACGATCGTGTGAAAAAGGGCTTTAATTTCACACTTGCCATAGGTGAGACTCTTATGGGCATAGCCATAATAGCTATGTTTATTCATTCGGGAAATGTCATAGGCATGTTCAGGGATGATCCGAGAGTTATAGAAATAGGTATAAGAGCATTAAGGCTCAACCTTGCGGCGCTTCTGTTCCTTCCTCTTTCCATGGTCACTGAAATGCTGTTCCAGAGTACCGGTCATAGTGCCGGAGCTTCAATACTGTCATCTTTAAGAAGCGGGATATTCTTCATACCTGCTTTGATCATTCTGTCCCGTTTAAGAGGACTGAGCGGTATACAGGAGGCTCAGCCACTTGCTTATGTCCTGACTTTTTTCCCTTCTCTTGCCTTCTGCATATGGCTGATGAAGAAAATAAGCAGTACGGGAGACTCAATAAAGTAATTTAGTCTATAGTAAATGAAATAAATCCGTTTA
>JAILNV010000204.1 GCA_024691125.1 Lachnospiraceae bacterium
CTAACCTTTAAGGTTGCTTCCAAGCCATATTCTGCATATCAGATCTAAGATGAATAATGCGGTTATAATGATGAAACACATATTATGGGCCTTTGAATCCCGATATTTATCCTGAAGTCTTATGATCGCAGGCTGTATAACACACATTGCCAGCCAGATCATAAAACCAAACATCAATGCCGGCTCTAACGCAATCCTTCCGTCATAGTTCATAAAGTATCCGTTATAATCCCACATAGGGGTGCCTATTGTCACATCTATAATGTAACTGGCAATAAGCTCAGCTGTTGTTGCTACGATAGTTCCGACTATAAATACCCATAACGGCTTCTTTACCTTCAGAAGCTTGAATATTCCCAGTATGATAAAGAATCCCACTCCATATATTGGCAGCCATGGACCAAAAAGAAATCCCCGATTGATGAAGCCCCTGCGATGATATATCATACAGCACCATACCGACTCATATATCCATCCGAGGATACAATATACCAAGAAGTATTCCATATAGTCCCGGAATGCATTCCAGTATTTCAATTTGCAAATGCGTTCATTCATAATCTATCACCATTTACGTCTTTACGATAGCAGGAACTTATCAATTACACAATACTCTTTTATCGTCCGGAGGACAGTATCTCTCGTCCTGCCACCTTCAAAGACAGTGTATGTTCTTTCGGGCATTTCCCCACGCAGAGTCCGCAGTAAATGCAGGAAACCGAATGAATCTCTCCGGTTTTGTCTGCCTTAAACACTTTATCATTCTGCATAGGGCATGCTTTCTCGCAAGCAGAACAGCTGACACAAGCTTCAAGATTCTTTTGAAGCTGGAAAACACTGATCCGGCTTAGCATTCCAAGGATTGTTCCTATTGGGCATATACTGCACCAGAAGCGTACCATAACCGGCGTTGTGATGATCAGCAGAACGACCAGTGCCCACCCCGGATCAATTCCGATCCCGAAATGAAGCACAAAATAGAATACGCAAAAGAAGTACCTGAAGCCACGTATGAAACGATTGAATCCTTCAGGTCGCTTGATTTCTTTAACGTGAAGCTTCTTGCAGATATAATGAATGAAATCCAGACATGAACCCACCGGGCACAAAAAGCCACAGTATCCCCTACCCGCCAGCAGGATTACTACTGACACGATAATAATTGAAATCCAGTGCCATATCTGAAGATGTTCTAATTGCAGTACGATAAATACAACGTATCCCGTCAGCAACAGCGAACTGACAAACCGAATTGCCAAACGCTTTCTCTGGAATGAATGATAGCGAGGTTTATTATTTACGTGATCCATTATTTCCCCTGTGTGTTTTCATATTCTTTCCTGAGTTCTTCCTTCTTATCCTCCGGGAATGTGTTATATATCGCCAGTGCAGCATCATAAGTCTGTCCTAAATGCTTTATCGCAAACAGCCACAATTCAAATGTCATCCCAAAACCTCCTTTGTTTTATCAGTGTTTTCATCAGCTGATACGTTCCTCACATAGTGCGTTGCATACAGCTTCTCCATATATTCATTTCCGGTCTTGCTGAATCTCAGCTTTATCGTCGGCTTGTTCTTCCTGCCCCATTGCTTATAACACGAAAAGCTGGGCTTAAGTCCGTTTCTGTCCGCATAGTGCTTCATTTCCTTAAGGATGGAGTCAAGCTTCTTCAGGTTTATGTTACAGACCTTTTCCAGGTATGGGACCCGACCGTTTCGCCAGCTCTCATAATCCTGCTTGCTAAGAATATGCATATCCATCAGAGTATCTACCGCTGTTGCATATCCCTTTTCTTTTATCTGCTGATACATTGAAGAACCGACTGCCTTAACCAATTCATTCTGATTGATCGCCATAACTTAATCACCTTTTTTCGTACCTGTTATTATGATATATGCATAACCACTATACCGCAACAGGTATATCACATAAAGACCGATATATTCTTTACCCTGCTTTACACAATCCATTTCCATCCCTTGGATTTGGTGTATCGTCGAAGCTTTTAGTCTGCATATCCCGTTCCAGATCTTCCCAGTCATATTCATTGATCCTTCTTGTATTCGTTCCTCCCCAGCTTCCACTGTTCGTAGCATGTTTCGAGCTTTCCCTCCTGTCTCGGCAACTATTTGCCTGTTGTGCAGAAGGATCCTCAACATCGCTTGACTTAATTGCCCTGGTTATGAACGAGGCATTGTAGAGCACGGATATGATATAGTTGCGGATACTGAAGATCCGCTCAGTTGCGCTAAGATACTGCTCTATGGCCTTAAGAACCTGGTCTCCGGTAAGTTTGAGCATTCTTGACTTTACAGTCCTGGCGTTTATGAATGATTTATTGATCCTGTATTCCTCTTCACTTCCTGTCACCACATCCACTATCAGGCTATAGAAGTCATCAAACAACCGGCATCTTTGATCATCAGACTTCAGCTCATTTATCTTGTTGTCGTAATCAATGTTCTCCCTGATGATCCGGGCATACTCCTCGTACTCATTAACTCTCTGTTCTTCATCCTTCAATCCATCATCCTCAGAAAAACGCGAAGACCCCTTGGTATCTACAGTATCAGGATAGACAGAAGGAGTCTCAGTATATATAGTCTCTATAGTATTAGTCTCTTTTGCCGCGGTTTTTCCGGGTTCTAGAACAGGGTATTTCCCGTTTCTGGAAACAGGTTTTTCCGGGTTCAAGAAACCGTTTTTTTCGGGTTCAGAAATATGCGCAGAACTTTCATGCGTTTTTTCAGAACCCGAGTTTTCCGTTTTCTTAGTTACGAAATCTTTGACATAAATGAGGTCAGGTTTACCCTGACCTCTGCGTTTTTTCTCTATCAAACCATATTCTATCAGATTATTCAGTGTTGCCCTGGCTTTGTCCTCGCTGCATTTCTTAAGGATCTTCCTTATGGCATCCATAGAAAGGATTATGTAAGTACGTCCCTGTGCATCAATCCAGCCATTGTTTCTTGAATAATCTATATGCTCCAACAGGAATCCATACAGAACGCTTTCATATAATCCCAGTTCATCATAGTCGTCATCCTCGAAGAACTCCTTAGGGACCTTTAAGAAGCGGAACTGGCCGCTTCTCTCACCTGAGTAATAATCATATTCAAACTTTGCCATGATCACAGCCCTCCGCGCTTTCTTCTGTACTCTTCGAGAAGCCTTACTATCAGACTCTCCACCTCTGCATCACTGACATCTGCCGAAAAATACTGCATGAGTACCTCATGCCTTATGACCACGTTCCGTTCTTTTATGACTGCTACCGAAAGTATTGCGTGTATTGCTTCCTTAGTACAGGATTTGTCCTGGCTCAGCTTCTTTATCTGATGGGCCTGTGACAGGGATGGCACGACATGCTCTTCCTTCATCACATCCATAAGGATTGACTGCTCTTCCTCACTAAGGTATGAAAGCTCAACAGCGGGATTGAACTTTATCTTCTTCCTGTCAACCATATCCATTAGTTCAGGAATTAATTCTGTTAGACGGATATAACGTTGGATCTGTTTATAACTCTCTCCGGTTCCTTCAGCCACTACTTCGGTAGATTTCATTCCCTGAAAATTAGGGACGACTTGTCCCTCTTTTTTAGGGCGTCCCTTTACCCTGTCAATCGCCTCAAGCTTCATTTTATATGCAAACGCCTTTTCACTCGGCAATATCTCCTCTCTCTGGAGATTGGCATCCACCATCGTAATTACGGCTTCTTCATCAGTAAGTTCTCTTACAATAACAGGCGTTGTCTTTAGACCAACTATTTCTGCTGCATGTTTGCGTCTGTGACCTGATATGACCTCATAACCGCCCTCAGCCCTGTTTCGTACCATTATAGGAACCAGAATCCCATTCTCCCGGACACTTTCAACCATCTGCTCCATCTTTTCATCATCGATCACCTTAAACGGATGATCCTTAAACGGGAACAGCTCACTTATCGGAACATCCATAACCTGGCCTGTCTGCTCCTGATCTATTCCAAAGAGAGCATCCAGATTCTTAAGCTGTACCCTTTCGGGCAATCCTCTCTTAGCAGGCATAATCAAGCACCTCCTTCGTCAGATCCTCAAAAGCTTTAGCAGCTTTACCCTTGGGATCGTGCTTATATATGCTTATTCCATGAGCGGTACATTCCTTGGCTCTTACAGATTCCGGGATCATTGAGTCAAATATCCTGATCCGATCCCCATATGCATTTCGGAGACTGTCTATTATATCCTTCTCATGATTCGTGCGGGTATTGACCTTATTTATGACTATACCTTCTACTGACAGCCGCCTGTTCAGCTTCCTTCTGGTAGACCCTATCGAGCTTAAGAGCTGTTGCAGTCCGGCCATTGAGAGATACGAAGCCTCCACCGGTATTATCACTGTATCCACAGCCGTAAGGACATTTATGGTGACAAGATTAAGGCTCGGAGAGCAATCCACAAGGATGTAATCATATTTATCCCTTACACTTGACACGAACGCATCTAGCAGATGCTCCCGGCTTAATGCGTTCATTATCATATAGTCCATTCCGGCAAGCTTGATATTGCACGGCATTATATCTACGCCTTCCTCATTATGGATGATGTACTCCGATGTTTCTATCGGGCTTTCATTTATCTCCCGCTCTATGAAAGTAGCAAGCGTATTCTCCAGTTCATCCACGTTATCTATCCCAAGGCTTGAAGTAAGATTCCCCTGTGGATCTGCGTCAACCACCAGAACCTTCTTGCCGTTCATCGCAAGGCCGACCCCAAGATTGCTGGTTAACGCTGTTTTTCCGACTCCCCCTTTTTGATTCGAGATGGATATTACTCTGCACATACTTTTACCCTCCGTTCTTATGCTATCTTTATATAATTCCTCTCTATCTCTACATACATCCGATAGTATCTGTTTGATCCTTTTATGGCGTATGGCT
>JAILNV010000206.1 GCA_024691125.1 Lachnospiraceae bacterium
AAGATTCAATGTCACGGCTTGAATAGATTCGATTCATTGCTGCATAGATAACAATCTTAAGCATCTGGCGTGGTGATACCTGATTCTTTTGATTCTGTCATAGGTCTCATACAGATCAGAAAGATCCATTTCCTCCACGAATGCACTTAAAAGGCGGACCGGATCATCAGTTGGAATAGATATTTCTATGTCGGACGGAAGTTTGATTTGATGATACAAGGAAGAAACGGTATAATCTCCTTGTAAGATTTTGTTTAGTAGCATAAATAAATTTTACAGCAAAACCGGGCTTTTCGAAGCCTGGTTTTTGTGTTTTATGCAGTTTTTATTGCCCGTACGAAAAGCATCCACCCGGAAAATATGCAGATGCGGACGAGCAAGATGATTTTCAAATCGAATAAAACCCAGAAATGCTGACTGTTTTTGAGCAAGGCCGAAAGGAAGCATTTCTGGGGTTATGAGATTATGAAAATCACTGCGCAGACGAACTAAACATTTCCGGGTGGATGCCGCAGGAAGGGCAAGCAAAAAGGGCTTCGCACTATTTTTAGTGCGACAGCCCCTACGAAACCGAAAGGATTTTATTTATGAAATTTAAACTGGCTTGATCAGAACTTTTTGTTGCGTGATCGTAAGATCTGACCTTTTCTCAGATACGTCTCTGCAATAATCTAGTGTCTGCTGTATCTTATCAGCACATTGGATGAGCAGTTCTATAAATCTTTCTTCCTTGGGTTTTGTGTAAAGTATTATCTCCTTCTCTTTAACCTCAACCCTTCTAATTGATTCATTAATCCCAAATGCATCAATATCCTTTTGTTCAGTAAGTGTTGAAGTATCAAAAAGAAGTTCAAGATTCCTTTCAGCCCCCACATCTATCTCATCTGCAAGACGTATCAGGGCCCCAAGAAATGGTGTTCGAATTATTCCTTTTTCAGTGTGCAGGATCGGATATTCCTTTTCGTCATACAAATCCACCTTACGATGCCCACGGGATATCTGTATTATCGCATAAGTAAATTCCTCCGACGGAATATCAAAAAGATCTTTATACTTGCGTATAAACATGCCACTGAGTTCATTATGAAAATCGCGTATAATAGCAGGCTCACTCGCATCAGGATTCTCTTTCATATACTCTGTCAAATCTATCTGCTTAGCAAATTCCTCATAATTATCGCGGCTTAAACTCATGCCGATATCATGAAGGTAGCAGGACATGATATATATAGCATTCCGCTGCACTTAAGAGCTCTATCTGATCCTTGAGTAGTTTATTGGAAAAATCAAGTACATCCATGCTGTGTAAGAGAGAATGATCTGTAAAATCCGGAAACCACAATAAATACTTTTCCAGCATCTTATGTAAAACGCTGATACTTGATTTTGTTCTCCCGTACAGATCAGAGTCAAGGGATCGCAGTCTTTTCTCTAAGTGAAATTCATACATAAAATTTAAATTGCCTCCATAAAATGCCACTCTGTCTCTGTCCACAAAGCTTTATTTTTAGTTTAATTATATACCGAATATTTTCTTAATATATATCCATTTTCATTAGAGATAAATAAGTGATAATCTAAACAAATAATTAACTGTATATCAAATTTTTTTCATTATTTTTGTAACGACAAATATTGTAAAATTATATTGTAAAGGAAAAGTGATTAGAGGAGAGTAAAATGAAAACAAGAATATTCGCATGTTCTATTATTTCAATAATTCTAATTTCGCTATGTTCCTGTGGTTTATACGACAATGCCAAGGATGACGACGTGATCCGCGCCGGGGTCCTGGTGTGGAAATATTCGGACACATATGGATCGGCAGTGCGACTTGCAATGAAAAAATATGTTGCCGAATTTGAGGAAAAAAAAGGCATAAAAATCAAACTTGAGATGCAGGACGGCAACGATGATCAGGCGACGCAGAATAATCAGGCAGATGTAATGTTTGCCTCTGGAAAAGATATTGTAATTATTAATCTGTGTGATGTCTCTGCCGGAAGTTATATTAAGGATCTGGCCTTGAAATCAGATGTTCCTATTTTATTCTACAATACGGAACCAAGTGACTCCGGGCTAATAACGGATACCTCTTCTATATTTATTGGAACAAAACCCGAAGAAGCCGGTATAAAGCAGGGTGAGATTTTTGATGAACTATATAAAAACGATCCCTCTTCTATCGATAAAAACGGTGATGGGAAAATAGATTATCTGATGTTCATGGGGCCGACAAATAATGCCGAAGCCATTGCAAGGACAAAGTATTCTATAGATACTGCCACCGAACTGGGATACGAAATGCATCCGCTTGTCAGCGAGCAGATATGTAACTGGGATACAGCAGCGGCACAGGAAGCCATGCAAGCACAGATTGCAGCACTTGGAGCTGATAAAATCGAATGTGTATTTTGCAATAATGACGACATGGCAATCGGAGTTATTGCCGCGCTGAATAATGTGGGCTACAACCTTTCAGGTGAAACAAACAGCTCAAAGATCATAACCGTTCTCGGCGTAGATGCTACCGATACGGCATTGGAATATATACGTGCTGGAAAACTTGCGGGAACCGTAATGCAGGATGCTGATTCAATGGGAAAAGCAATTGTGACCATTGCCTGCAATAAGGCTCAGGGAAAAGATTACCTTGATGGAACTGACTATGAAATCTCAGAAGACGGCTTTTCAGTACGTATTCCTTATGCAAAGATCACTAAAAATAATATTGACATATCGGACTAAAAACATGACTGATGAATTATTCCAATCCCCAGAGAGGAGGTCTCTGTATGTCTGAAAAATATCTGCTGGAAATGGAAGGTATAAGAAAGTCATTTCCCGGAGTCATTGCTCTAAAACAAGCTAATCTCAGACTTCGCCCCGGTACAGTACATGCGCTTATGGGTGAAAATGGTGCCGGAAAAAGCACTCTCATGAAATGTCTTTTCGGCATCTACAAAAAAGACAGCGGAAGCATACGTATCGATGGCAGCGAAGTAAATTTTTCAAGTCCCAAAGATGCTCTGGACCACGGCGTAGCAATGGTACATCAGGAACTGAATCAGGTAATGCATCAAAATGTAATGGAAAACATCTGGCTTGGAAGATACCCTGAAAAAAATGGATTTATCGATAATAAAAAAATGTATGAAGATACAAAAGCTGCCCTTGATGAACTTGAAATTGATATCGATCCAAATACTCTTATAAAAGATATCTCAGTTTCCATGCGCCAGATGCTTGAAATCTGCAGAGCAGTTTCATACCGGGCAAGAATTCTTGTTTTGGATGAACCCACATCCTCATTGGCTGATGATGAAGTTGAGCATCTGTTCAGAATCCTGAACAAGCTATGTGCAAATGGGACCGGAGTAATTTATATATCTCACAAAATGGATGAGATCAAACGGATTGCAGATGATATTACAATTATGCGTGACGGTCAATGGGTTTCTACAGATTCGGCAAGTGCTCTTACAAAAGAAGAAATAATAAAAAGAATGGTTGCGCGGGAAATGTCCCAGCAATACCCCGATAAAACAAACACTCCCGGAAAAAAGCTGCTTGAAGTGTCTCACCTTTCCGGAAAGTATAAGCCGGCGTGCAAAGATGTTTCCTTTACACTACGAGCAGGTGAAATTCTGGGTATAGCAGGCCTTGACGGTGCCGGAAAAACCGAACTTTTGGAGACCATTTTTGGAATTCGTGAATGTAAAGAAGGAAGTATCAGGAAAGACGGCGAATTATTCGAAAAGCACAATCCCCGATACTCAATACAAAAAGGATTATCATTAGTAACCGAAGAACGCCATAAAACAGGAATTTTCCCATACGGAACAGTGCGTTTCAATATGCTTATTTCGAATATGAAAAACTATAATGAGAAGTTTTTTCTTTCCGATAAGAAAATCGATCAGGATACGGACAAGATGATCAGTTCAATGCATATTCGAACAGCAGGCCATGATGCACTTATCAAAAATCTCTCGGGAGGCAATCAGCAAAAAGTAATACTGGGTCGATGGCTTCTCACAGAACCGATGATTCTCCTATTGGACGAGCCGACACGCGGAATTGATGTAGGCTCCAAATATGAGATATATGAACTGATCATTCAGCTTGCAGCAGAAGGAAAAGGAATACTTATGGTTTCATCGGAAATGCCTGAACTTATCGGTATCTGCGACCGAATCCTTGTCATGAGCAGCGGACAGCTTGCCGGTACACTTGAAAGAGGAAAAGATTTTGGTGGCGTTGATGGTGAACAGCAGACAATTATGAAACTTGCCACAAAATATGTATAGACACATAAATAATTTTATTTTCTTGAGTTAACAATAATTCTGTGTTGATCATGGATAAAGTCAGGAGAAAAGTAAATGGATAAAAAAGAAAAGTTCAATATTGCTTTATTTTTACAGGAGCACACACTTTATGTGATACTGGTTATAATGCTTCTAATTATAATCATTATCAATCCGCGTTTTTTGTCCCCTATGAACATTATTAATATTTTAAAGCAGGCATCGACAAAAGGCATTTTGGCATTGGGGGTTGCAGGAATAATCGTCCTGGCAGGAACAGATCTGTCAGTGGGAAGAATGCTTGGACTTAGTGCCGCTGTAACCGCTTCTCTTCTACAGTCAGTCACATTCTCAGGAAGATATTATCCCAATATTACCGAGCCAATCCCGATGATCATCCCCTTTATTCTCTGCATTTTGATCTGCGTGGCAATCTCGACTGTCAATGGTATCGGAATGGCAATTTTTCAAATGCATCCTTTTATCGTTACACTTGGAACACAGCTGATGATATTCGGTCTGACATGTATTTATATTGAACATCAGCCATCCGGATCAACTCAGGCTCTTTCGTCACTGGATGAAAGATATATCAGCATCGCAACAGGAAGTGTGGGCCCTATTCCGAATCTTGTTTTAATATTTGCACTCCTTACTGCGGTGACCTGGGTCGTGTGGAACAAGACTTCTTTTGGAAAAAATATGTTTGCTGTCGGCGGAAATAAAGAGGCTGCAGAAGTAGCCGGTGTTAATGTTGTAAAAACTATAATCGGGGTATTTATGTATGCCGGTGTAATGTACGGTGTTGCATCTTTCCTGGAAGGTGCCAGAATACAATCCGTCGGAACAGCTACCGGTGTAAACTATGAGCTTGACGCTATCGCCGCTTGCGTTATCGGCGGTGTGTCTTTTAACGGTGGAATCGGAACCGTACAGGGTGTAATGCTCGGAAGTATAATTCTTCAGGCTATTAACTACGGTCTGTATTTCCTTGGTATCGATTCTTTTGTTCAATATATTATCAGAGGCGCCATTATTCTTATCGCAGTTGGAATTGATGTCCGCAAATATATCGAGAAAAAATAAAAAAAGCTTTACCGCTGTGATAAAAGAAGGGGCTGTCGCTTTAGATGATAAAATCATTTTTAGTGCGACAGCCCCTTTT
>JAILNV010000211.1 GCA_024691125.1 Lachnospiraceae bacterium
GAGCTGTTCGCGGATACTGTTGTGAGAGATGTAAGAAGGCTTGCGGGACAGGTTAAGGAGCTTATAGTGGTAACCAATGAGTATCGCGCAGGCGTGGATTATAAAGCAGATACAGATGAATGTACACTGATGTACATAGAACTGCTGAACCTTGTGAATGAAAGTCTGAAGAGGCTGGCAGACGAGGTTTATATAATTATTGGAGAATAACCTGACACATGGGACAGACGAACAGATGAATAAACTTATAGTAATTACCGGGACAACTGCATGCGGGAAGAGTGACCTGGCGGTAGAGCTGGCCGAGAGGTTCGGCGCCGAGGTGGTTTCTGCGGATTCAAGGCAGGTATTCCGCGGACTCGATCTTGGCAGCGGCAAGATAACCGCAGAAGAGATGCGGGGAGTTCGGCATCATCTTCTTGATGTTGCCGAACCGGGGGATTATTTCTCGCTTTCCGATTTTCAGAGTCTTGCATACGAAGCGATAGATGATATATTTAAAAGAGGCGGGAAAGCATTCCTTGTGGGCGGGACAGGACTGTATATAAATGCGGTAGTCGACGGCTATAACCTGCATGAAAGCAGGCCGGATCACATACTTCGCAGGGAAACGGAAGAGAAATCACTTGAGGAACTTATAGAGATATTAAAAGAGAAGGATCCCGGTGCTCTTGAGCGTGTGGATATAAAGAATAAACGAAGGGTAGAAAGAGCTGTCGAAAAGGCTCTGTGCGGGCGCACAGGTGAGAATCCGAGCATTCCCCGTTATGAATCTTTAGTGCTTGGAGTGACTTATGACAGGGAAACGGTATATGAGAGGATAGGAGTGAGGCTCGACCGCCGCCTTGAACAGGGAATGATAGATGAGGTCAGGAGCTTAAGGGAATCGGGCGTCAGTGACGAATTCCTGTATAAGCTTGGCCTTGAATACCGGTATATACTTATGTATCTAAGGGGTGAGTTCCCGGACTATGAGGCTTTCAGGAACAAGCTCTTTATGGAGATAAGACATCTTGCCAAGGAGCAGATGACATGGTTTAGGAAGCGAAGTGATATACACTGGCTTGATATGTCGGCTGATCCGGTGGAAGAGGCATCGCGGCTTATTGCGGACTTCTGCGACTGACTTTTGAATTATTATGATCCGGGGTCGAAACTGTATTTTGAGCCTGTTCTGAATAGTTACGTTTGTGATAGAATTATAGAATCCTGAATTTCATCAGAAATTCGGGATTCGTACTCGACCAGGTTCTGCTAAAAGCAGGACCGTGTCATGCGGAACGCATGATTTCCGAATGCATTTCCTTGTTTGCATTCGGAAAGTCATACATAAAAGAAGAACCTAAAATGCTTCAAGAACACAGACCTTAGCGAGGTTTAGACTATATGAACGACGGAAAATTTAAGGAACTGCTGCAAAAGAGACCCAACATAACAGCACTTATCCTGTGTGCGGCAGGTGTGGCTCTCAATATAATGCTGAATGCGGTTACGATCGCACTTGATATCCCCCTGTATCTTGATACGGTGGGTACGATCGCCATAGCTGTCATGGGAGGAACTCTTCCCGGAGTTATAGTGGGCTTTGCCACAAATACATTAAGAGCAATAACAAATACATCCTCGATGTATTACGGAGCGCTGAGCGTATTGATAGCATTATTCGCAGCGTTCATGGCTCATCGTGGTTTACATAAAAAAGTGGGCGGCATCGCCCTGATGGTGGCCGTATTTACTGTTATCGGCGGAGTGATCGGAGCATTTATTCCATGGTTTATGGAAGATATCAACATTGAAGGCGATGCTCTTAACTCCCTGCTCTATGAGACCGGTCTGTTCAGTCACGGATTATCGCATTTCTTCTCAAAGCTTGTCACGGATCTTCTGGATAAATCCATAACGGTTCTGATCGCTCTTTCCATTACACGCATAGTTCCCGAAAGCTTCTACCGGTATTTTAACTTTACCATGTGGAGACAGAACCCTCTGGCAGAAAGTGAAGATATACGGAAGCAGAAAACAGATGTAAGATATATATCCTTTCGTACGAAAACACTTATGATACTCGTTCTTTCACTGGGTATTGTTGCTGTGGTATTTACCGTCTTAAGTGCAAGTATTTTCAGGAAGACACTTATCGAAGAGCATGCCAGGATCGCAGGCGGAATCGCGAAGGTAGCTGCCGATGAGATAGATCCTGATCTTGTGGATGGATTTCTGTTAAGCAAGGGTACCTCGGAAGGATACACGGAAACAAAGGAAAGCCTTCGTAAGATACTTTCCGGTTCTCCCGAAATAAAGTATTTATATGTGTACAGGATCGAACCGGATGGCTGTCATGTAGTATTTGATTTCGATATCGATGAAGTGGAAGGTGATCCGGTAGGTACGGTTATTCCGTTTGACGAGGCGTTTAGCGATAAGATCCCGGATTTTCTGGCGGGAAGGCCGGTTGCTCTTGTGGTTTCGGATGAGAGCTTCGGATATCTGCTTACGGTATATGAGCCTGTTTATGATTCCGGCGGCAGATGTGTATGCTATGTGGGCGTGGATGTGGATATGGAAAAGATGAATGTCTACGGAAGAAGCTTTCTGACCGAGATGATAGCAGTCTTTTCGGGCTTCTTTATCCTCCTCTGTACCATAACGGTATGGTTCACCGATTACCTTCTTATCTATCCGATCAGCTCCATTGTCAGGGGGATGAACAGAATTGCGGATTCCTCCGATACACAGGGCAGCATGGATGAAGATGTAAAAATGTTCAGGAGTATCGGCATACATACGGGCGACGAGCTGGAGACACTCTTTCTTTCCGCAAGCCGGATGACCAGGAATCAGGCAGAGCAGCTGCGCAGTATAAGACGATTGTCCGAGTCTACGGCAAAGATGCAGGACGGACTTATCATAACGATGGCAGATCTGGTTGAGAGCAGGGATTCGGATACCGGCGCTCATGTCCAGAAGACGGCCGCATATGTGAAAATCATAGTGGAGGGCCTTAATAAGAAGGGTTATTATCCGTCAAAGATAACTCCTAAATTCATGTCGGATGTTGTGCGTTCCGCACCGCTTCATGATATAGGAAAGATCAATATCCCTGACGGCGTACTGAATAAACCCGGGAAGCTGACGGATGAGGAATTTGCCATCATGAAGACACATACGACAGCCGGTAAACGGATAATGGAAAACGCCATCAAAACGGTTGAAGGCGACAACTACCTTAAGGAAGCCAGGAATATGGCTGCATATCATCATGAAAGATGGGACGGTAAGGGGTATCCGGAAGGACTTCACGGAGAGGTTATACCCCTGTCGGCCCGTATCATGGCAGTGGCCGATGTCTTCGACGCACTGACATCGCCCAGAGTATATAAGCCCGCATTCCCTCTCGATAAGGCTCTGGCCATACTTGAAGAGGGTAAGGGAACACAGTTTGACCCTAAATGTATAGAGGTTTTCATGGATGCACTGCCTGAGGTTAAAGTCATACTAAATAAGTATAACTCGGGAGTGTAGGAGGATTGTCTGTAAAGATGAGAGACAGGAGACTATTATCTGCAATTAAATATCAGGCAGCCGTAATACTTAAGGCTGTGACTGTTTCGCTGACTGCCGCAATATTATCCGGAAGTGCCTTTACCGTGCCTGTTAAGGCGGAAGCCACGGGAAATGCGGGCGGAGGCTTCGCCGTTACGGGTCAGTCCGGTGAAGCAGGATATATCTCGGTATTGTATGATGCAACTAACGGTCTTCAGACCTCAGACGCCAATTGTGTCCTGGGTTCCTCCGACGGATATATCTGGATCGGAGGATACAGCGGGGTCATGAAATATGACGGCAATGATTTTACCAGACTTCCGGCAATCGAAGGTCTTACTAACGCAAGAGGGCTTTTTGAGGACAGTAGGGGAAGGATATGGGTAGGAACAAACGATAACGGTGTGGTTGTTGTTGACGGTGCCACACAGACTCATTTTACATACAAAGACGGTCTGCCTTCTTCTTCGATAAGGACGTTTGCCGAAGACGGAGAAGGAAATGTATTTGTAGGAACAACCGAGGGGATCTGCTATGTCGATCCTGAAATGAACGTCATTCCGGTCGATGATAAGAGGATCAACAAGGAAAGAGTCCTTCGTCTTGATTCGGATTCCGAAGGAAAGATATACGGACAGACCAAAAACGGACAGGTATTTTATATTGATAATAAGCTTGTGACCCGGGTATACAGGAGTTATGAGCTTAAGACAGGAATGATAACCACCATAAAGGCGGATCCCCTTCATCCGGGGAAGGTATATCTCGGGACTGAAGGTGATGCCGTATATTACGGTAATTTCGGAGATCCCGCTTCAAGAATGGAACGTATTTCCGTGGCGCCGCTCAATGGTATCCATTGGATGAGCTACGATTGTAACAGGCTGTGGGTCGCATCCATCGGTAAGGCAGGATATCTTGATGAGAATAATTCTTTCCACGTTCTGAACGACATTGTAATGGACAGCGGGATAGAGATGATGACGTCCGACTATCAGGGTAATATGTGGTTCGCATCGTCAACTCAGGGAGTGATGAAGATCGTACTGGATCAGTTCACCAATGTCTACGGGAAGGCCGGTCTTGTCGGGGAAGTTACCAATGCCGCATGTATGTACGGCGGGGAGCTGTATATCGGAACGGATAACGGCCTGAGGATTATTGATAAGGCCGGACATCCGCTGTATAACAGGCTGAATAACCACATAGGTCCGACGAGGATAAGGTGTATGGAAAGAGGAACGCAGGACGATCTGTGGATCGGAACCTATACCAATAATCTTGGCCTTATCCATCTGTTAAAGGACGGAAGCTTCACTTCGATAACTTCTGAAGAGGGGCTGCCCGATAATGAAATAAGATGTATATGTGCGGGATCCGACGGTAAGGTCTATGTAGGGACAAACAGCGGACTTGCAGTAATACAGGATGATACGGTCATCAATACATTCGGCCCTAAGGAAGGAATAGAGACCACCATTATCCTGACGGCTGAAGAAATGGAAGACGGTAAGATATATGTGGGAACAGACGGCGGCGGAATATATATCATAAACGGGGACAGTATTGAAGAACTGGGAAGAGAAAACGGACTTACCAGCGATGTTATCCTGAGGATAAAAAAAGACGACAGCAGGGGACTTAGCTGGATCATAACATCCAATTCCATAGAGTATATGAAGGATGGGGAGATTAAGCCTGTTTCCTCCTTCCCCAATAATAATAACTACGATCTGTTTATCGATGTCAATAACAATGCATGGGTCATTTCGTCCATGGGTATATACATCCTGAAGGCAGACGATCTGATCAGTGACAGTGTATCGGATTTCAGACTGTATACACTGGACAATGGGCTTAGCAGCTTACCGACATCCCTGGGCTACAGTGAACTGGATGAAGACGGCACTCTCTATATTGCGGGCAGAAACGGTGTGAACAGAGTAAATGTGAACAGTTTTACGGAAATGAGAGCGCCTGTCAAGGCATATATAAGCTCCGTTTACAGCGGCGAGGATGAGATCGTGCCGGACGGGGAAGGAAGATATGTCATCCCGTCTATGGGAGGCAGGATAAGGATAACCGCATCAGTTCTTGACTATACCCTGTTAAATCCGCAGGTGAAGGTATATCTGGACAATAAAGAGGATGAAGGCCTTACAACGGCAAGAAGCAAGCTTAAGCCGCTTGAGTATACAGGGCTTGATTACGGAAATCATATGCTTCATCTCAGGGTGTTTGACGGTTCGGGTAAGAGCGAGCTTCTGAGTGAGGAATACCGCGTGGTAAAAAAGGCGCAGCCTTTTGAACATCCTCTGGTAAGGCTGCTGCTGTTCATGTTTGTAGCCCTGATAGCCGGATTTATCGTTTGGAGAGTACTTACGAGTACGGTGATCCGGAGGCAGTATACTGAGATCAAGCGTGCCAAGGAGGATGCCGAGAGAGCCAACGCGGCCAAAACAAGGTTTTTGGCAAATATGTCCCATGAGATAAGAACGCCTATAAATACCATCATGGGTATGAATGAAATGGCAATGAGAGAGGATCCGACAGGGGTTCCCAAGCCTTATTTCATGTCGCTTATGAATTATTCCTTTGATATAAAAAACGCTGCGGAATCCCTGTTATCGCTTATAAATGACCTTCTGGACATGTCGAAGATAGAATCCGGGAAGATGCATCTTGTGCTTCAGGAATACGATACGCAGGAAATGCTGAGATCCATAGTATCAATGATAAGGATAAAGAGTACCGAAAAGGAATTGACCTTTGACGTGACTGTTGATGAAATACTTCCGAGCCGATTATACGGCGATCAGGGAAAGATCAAGCAGATAGTCATAAACCTGCTTACAAATGCCGTTAAATATACCGGTTCGGGAGGCTTCGCCCTTAGCGTATCCATGGATGAGCGGACAGACGACAGCTGCATGATCAGGTTTTCGGTCAAGGATACGGGAATAGGTATTAAAGAAGAGGATATGGATAAGCTCTTCACAGCGTATGAAAGACTTGATGAGCAGAAAAACAGCGGAATACAGGGAACAGGACTGGGGCTTGACATTTCCCGGAGATTTGCGGAGCTTATGGATGGGAGCCTTACCTGTATAAGTGAGTACGGCAAGGGCTCTGAATTCATCCTGACACTTCCCCAGAAGATCATTGATAAGACTCCTGTGGGAGTATTTAAGGAACGTGATGAGAAGGAGAGCGGCGGACCGTATGTACCGCTGTTTATCGCACCTGACGCCGATGTTCTGGTTGTTGATGACAATCCGATGAATCTTAACGTCATCAAGGGGCTTCTGAAGGGAACCAGAGTGCTTGTTACCACTGCATCAAGCGGCGAGGAATGTCTTGAGAAGATAGAGGATACGCGGTTCAACATAGTCCTCCTTGATCATATGATGCCGGGTATGGACGGTGTTGAGACTGTTGAAAGGATAAGGAAGAATCATCCTGATCTTCCGGTTTATGCCCTTACAGCCAATACTGCGGCAGGAGAGGAGTTCTATAAGTCTAAGGGATTCGACGGATATCTCTCCAAGCCTATTGACAGCCGGACTCTGGAAAGAACAATTATGCAGCATCTTCCCGATGAGATGATGGATAAGCCGGTGGCAGAGGATGTCGTAGAAGAGCTTACGGAGATTCCAGGGAATCTTAAGTGGATATATGATACGGAAGGAATAACTGTAGAAGAGGGGATTAAGAATTCGGGCGGTATATCGAATTATATCTTCTCACTTAATCTGTTCCTTGACACGCTTGACAGTAATGCCAAGGTTATCAGGGATTCATATGAAAGCGGAAATATCCGTCTGTTCACCATAAAGGTCCACTCATTAAAGAGTTCTGCCAGGATCATCGGCGCAATGGAACTATCGAAGCTGGCCGAGGCGCTCGAGGATGCCGGTAACAAAGAAGATATGAGCTATATCGATGGAAACACAAACAGGCTGCTTGCAGAGTATGAAACTTTTAGGGAGAAGCTGTCGGGACTTCATGATAATGAGGATGACAGTGATAAGGAAATGATATCCGAAGATGAGCTCAGAGAGGCATACCGGGCTCTTGCGGATGTGATACCGCAGATGGATTATGATGCGGTGGAGATGATCATAGAACAGCTGAACGGGTACGCACTTCCTGAGGAGGATGCGGCTAAGATAAAGGAGCTTTCGAAGATGCTCAAGCTGTTTGACTGGGATGGCATGGAAGCGCTTATAACAGCATGAAATACATATTATGCAGGCAGGAGGATAATAAATGGCTGAAAGTAAAATGATATTTATCGGTGAGAAGGAATCATTCATTTCACGCGTTCTTGTAAAAAAGGTTAAGGATACCGGAACGGACTGCTGTTTTGTGCCGTGGACGGTAAATGCCATAAATGAAAATATTGAAAATACGTTTCTGATCACACTCTTTATGGAGGACGGGCAGGAACCCGAAGCCAATCTGCTGCATTTCCTTACCGATATCATGGAAGAGAAGAACCTGCAGATGATAGTTGTGGGCGAGCAGTACGGTATACAGAGCGTTCTTGACCGCGTGCCGGGAGAGCTTATCTACAGGACCTTCAGCCGGCCGGTTGACAATGCGGGCTTTGCTGCGACAGTTGCGGATTATCATGCCAAGGTGGAATCCGGGACTTTTAAAAAGAGTATACTTGTTGTGGATGATGATCCGCAGTATCTTACCATGGTCAGGGAATGGCTTAAGGGAACCTATAAGGTGGCCATGGCCAATTCGGGGCTTCAGGCGATCAAGTGGCTGGGAAAGAATAAGGTGGATCTTATTCTTCTTGACCATGAAATGCCCGTAACGAGCGGACCGCAGGTTCTGGAAATGTTAAGGAGCGATGCGGAAACATGCTCTATTCCGGTGATGTTCCTTACCGGAAAGAGAGATAAGGAGAGCGTCATGGCCGTTGTTGCGTTAAAGCCCGAGGGATATTTCCTTAAGGGTATACAGAAGGATGAGCTTCTTGAAAAGCTGCAGGAATTCTTTATTATGCACAGGTAGGTGTGTGGGTTTATCTGAATAATAACGCAAATAATGTTTTGGGAGACCGGATAATGTTTGAACTTATAAGGACATATCAACTTAATATAATGCTTGTTCTGTGCGGAGCATGCGCAACGATGGTTTTTCTCCTTATGATCACGAGATTCCTGGAGAAAAGTAGGAAGCTTATTTTTATCCTTATGGAAGTGGTAGCCCTGTTTTTGCTGTGGTTTGACAGACTTGCGTATGTTTACTCGGGAGATGTGAGCCACAAGGGATATGCCATGGTTAGACTGAGTAATTTTATGGTGTTTTTTATGACATCCGCGGTTGTGTTCGGCTTCAACCTGTATCTGTCGGATCTGCTTAAGAACGAGGGAAAATGCGAGACCCTTCCGCGCCGTATGTTCCTGATCGGAACAATGTCGGTGGTAGGAATGCTGCTTTCGGTCATCTCCGCATTTACAGGTCTTTATTACTACATCGATGATACAAATGTATACCACAGAGGACACGGGTTCCTGATTGCATACATCATACCCATCCTGTGCCCCATCATTCAGTATACGGTAATAAGGCAGTATAAAAAGTCATTCAGTAAATTAATCTATGCTTCGCTTGTTTTGTATATTTTTGTCCCGATTCTGTGCGGTATCCTGCAGATATTCACTTACGGGATATCCATAGTAAATATGTCAATGGTCGCAGTTTCGATATTCCTGTATATTTTTATGTACCTGGATCTTAACAATACGGTCGAGCACGCATATGAGATTGAAATACAGAACATGCAGGGCGAGCAGGAGAGGATGCGCAGGCTGTTTGACCAGACAGCCACAGCTTTTGTTTCTGCCGTTGAAAAGAAGGATGAGTTCACAAAAGGAAACGCGTTAAGGATAGCCGAATATGCAAGAAAAGTCGCCGAGATAGCCGGTAAAAGTGATGAGGAATGCGAGAAAGTCTATTATGCCGCACTGCTTCATGATGTCGGTATGATAGGTGTTCCGGACAACGTTATTAAAAATGATGCTGCACCGGATAAATGGAGCTCCGATGCCATAAGGAAGAAGCCGCTGATAGGCTCCGAGATATTGTCGAGCATCACCGAATACCCGTATCTGAGCCGCGGAGCGCATTACAGTCATGAAAGATATAACGGTACAGGCTATCCCGAAGGACTTAAGGGTGAGCAGATACCCGAGATCGCAAGGATCATCGCGGTAGCGGATGCGTACGTAACGATGACGACAAAGAAAAGATACCGTGATGCACGTCCGGGCTTTGTCGCAAGGGAAGCTTTCGTTAAAGGGGCGGGAGAGGAGTTCGATCCTGTTTATGCAGACATCATGGTAAAGATAATCGATTCGGAAAACGGAGGGGCGGCACCTTCCAATACCATCACACCCGATGATGTGATAAAGTGCAGGGAATACAGAGAGAATGTCTCTGCCGGAATTGCCGTGGAAAACAGTATCATGAGGATAACCTTTGACTGCGATATGCTGCCTGACCCAAAGAACAGCTCCAGTGCGCCGTCGATCGTATTATTTGATTCCTTTGATGCAAGGGTGCATGATAATGAAAAGGCTATAAAGAGCTATCAGTATCTTGAGTATGGGGAGATATGGTTCGACAGATACAGCATCACAACCGCGGCAAGGAAGATAGAGGAGAAGACGATAGAGGAGGAGACCACCGGAGAAGAGAGTACCGGAAAGGAGAGGACCGGAAAAAGAAATGCAGAAGGTAAATCCGCCGGTAATGACCCGGGCGGACACTATGAGATCATCGCCGGGAGATATGAGGATCATTTAAGGCTTGTAATGAAGTCGGCAGGATATGAAAAGGAGGTTATCGTGGCACTTCCCGGCAGTACCAAGTCTGCCTATATCGGCCTTACGGGTGAGAACTGCCGGATCAGGAACATCCATATGGAACATACAGGTGAAAATATCCTGCCCGGAGACATTCCGAGAATAGTAGACGCGCTCAGTTATATAGATCACATGGAATCGGATATAAAGAATGTGCAGGTAGACAGAACGCGCTCGGCATATACCGAAGGAGTAAGGATAACGGACAGTCTGAGACTTTCATTCCATACAATGAGCCTTCCCGGGGCGAATCTGGTATGGCACTGCCCGTATATTGTGATATACAGTTCAGACAACGGTCAGGTCGGCGGCGGGAACTATCTGGAATATACCATGATAAAGCTTAACGGTGAGAATAATGAGATTGAAAAGGAGATCGCGGAAAACAGATTCTCAATGAAGAAGAAGGAGGAGTTCACGGGCTGGAATGACTGGAAGATGATGAATGGAAAGGGCATGGACTGTGAGATATTACTTGAAAGAAGGGGTAACAGGATCGTGCTTAAAACAGAGAACCTGGGCCTGAGTATAGAGAATACGACTACGATAAAGCGCGATGTTCCCGGGGTATATGCAGCCCTCACGGGCGATCAGGTAGCCCTTACCGATATAAGGGTAGAACAGTTATGAGTTTTTCTTGACAATGTGAGTTATGAGATTATAATATTTTTGATGGAGCAAGGGGGCTTCGGATCGTTTCCGAAGTGCCCTCTTTTTTGATATATGACAAATTATGGCTTTCTGAATGCAAACAAGGAAATGCATTCAGAAATCATGCGTTCCGCATGACACGGTCCTGCTTTTAGCAGAACCTGGTCGAGTACGAATCCCGAATTTCTGATGAAATTCAGGATTCTATGAAAAGGAAAAGAAATGATAAGAAAGTATGACAGAAAGCTGGTTCTTGAGAACGGAACCGAAATAACGGGGTATTCATTCGGCGCAGCCGGGGATAAGGTCCTTGAGCTGGTCTTCAATACTTCGATGGTAGGCTATCAGGAGATAATCTCTGATCCGTCCTATACGGACCAGGCGGTTGTAATGACCTATCCGCTTATCGGGAATTACGGGATGAGTGATGAGGATTACGAGTCAAAGAGGCCGTCAATAGGGGCACTTATCGTAAGAGAATACAATGACGAACCGTCAAGCTGGAGATCGGATAAGACCCTCGGAGAGGTCATGGAACAGTTCGGGATCGCCGGAATAAGCGGCGTGGATACAAGGCGGCTTACCAGGATAATCAGAGAGACCGGAAGCTGCAAGGTCCTTTTGACCGGGTCAGACAGGCCGCTTGCTGAAGCGGTTGAATATCTGAAGAACACGGAGCTTCGCAGGGACCAGGTATCGAGGGTATCTGTAAAGGAAAGCTATATATCGGAGGCACCGGATGACATTGGATCTGCGGGAGCAGATAATACCGCCGGAAATGGCCGCATATTCAATGTCGTGGCTATCGACTGCGGAATGAAGCTTAATATCGTAAGAGAGCTTAATGCACATGGCTGCAGGGTTACGGTAGTACCGTACGATACCGCGGCAGAGGACATAGAGGCACTGAATCCCGATGGAATATTTATTTCCAACGGACCGGGAGATCCGATGGATGCCGTTCCCGTCATAGAGGCTGTAAAGAAGCTTAAGGGACGTTACCCCATGTTCGGGATCTGCCTCGGGCATCAGATTATAAGCCTTGCATACGGAGCCAGAACCTATAAGCTTAAGTTCGGACACAGGGGAGGCAATCATCCGGTTATGGATACAGCAACCGGAAAGATAGAAATGACCTCACAGAACCATTCCTATGCAGTTGACCCGGACAGTCTTAAGGATACCGGGCTTACCGTAACGCATGTCAACCTTCTGGATGATACCGTGGAGGGGATGGAGTGTGTAAAAGACAGGGTTTTCAGCGTACAGTATCATCCCGAGAGCGCACCGGGACCCTGCGACAGCGGATATCTGTTTGACAGGTTTACAGGTCTTATGTCGAGAACAGTTGCAGAAGAATCAACAGCGAATGTAAGGAGCATGAAATGCCTAAAAACACATCGATCAAAAGAATAATGGTGATAGGTTCGGGACCTATTGTCATCGGTCAGGCGGCGGAATTCGATTATGCCGGAACCCAGGCCTGTCTTGCGTTAAAGGAGGAGGGATACGAGGTTATCCTCTGTAACTCCAACCCCGCCACGATAATGACAGACACCTCAATAGCGGATAAGGTATATATGGAACCGCTGACCCTTGAATATGCCGCAAGGATAATAAGGCGTGAGCGTCCGGATGCGATACTTCCCGGAATAGGAGGACAGACCGGCCTTAATCTTGCGGTAAAGCTTGCGAAGAAGGGGATACTGAAGGAATGTAATGTGAAGCTTCTCGGAACAGGCATTGAAAGCATAGAAAAGGCCGAGGACAGGGAGCTGTTTAAGGAGCTGTGTATGGAGATAGGTGAGCCCGTGCTTCCGTCCATAGTGGTCAATACCATGGAAGAAGGACTTAAGGCTGCTGAGGAGATAGGATATCCGGTCGTCATACGCCCCGCGTATACTCTCGGCGGGACGGGCGGAGGCTTCGCGGATGATGAAGACGAATTCCTTGAGATAATAAAGAATGCGCTTGCCTTATCTCCCGTATCCCAGGCACTTATCGAGAAAAGCGTTAAAGGATACAAGGAGATCGAATACGAGGTAATGCGTGACGCCAATGATACGGCCATCACCATCTGTAATATGGAGAATCTTGACCCGGTCGGAATACATACCGGCGATTCCATTGTCGTATGTCCGTCGCAGACCCTTACCAATAAGGAATACCAGATGTTAAGATCCTCTGCGCTTAAGATAATCCGCGCCCTTAAGATAGAGGGTGGATGTAATGTCCAGTTCGCACTGGATCCCAAGTCATTTGATTACTACCTCATAGAAGTTAATCCGCGTGTTTCGAGGTCGTCAGCCCTGGCAAGCAAGGCAAGCGGTTATCCCATAGCCAGAGTATCCGCCAAGATCGGTGTCGGTATGTATCTTAACGAGATCCACCTTGTAAATACGCTTGCATCCTTCGAGCCGGCGCTTGATTATGTCGTGGCTAAGCTCCCGAGATTCCCGTTTGATAAGTTCGCGGACGCCAATAACAGCCTGAGTACGCAGATGAAGGCTACGGGTGAGGTGATGAGCGTAGGAAGGACCATGGAGGAGAGCCTTCTTAAGGCGATTAGGAGCCTTGAGCAGGGTGCAGATCATCTGTATATGGAGAAGTTCGATCCCATGGACACAGATGACCTTAAGAGCTATATTTCCATCGGAACGGATGACCGTATCTACGCCATGGGTGAGCTGCTTCGCCGCGGCGTTCCGCATAATGAGCTCCATGATGCCACAGGCATCGATTATATCTTCATAAGGAAGCTTGATAATATAATAAAAATGGAGCAGGAGTTAAAGAAGCACATAAACGATCTGTCGTACCTGTATGAAGCCAAGAGAATGGGCTTCTCGGATAAAGCGGTCGCAAGGCAGTGGGGCATGTCCGAGGACGAGGTATATAAGATAAGAACAGATAATGATATAATGCCGGTATATAAGATGATCGATACCTGCGCGTCCGAGTTCAAGAGCTATGTTCCCTATTTCTATTCAACCTACGAGGATGAGAACGAGTCAATAGTAACGGATAAGAAAAAAATGATCGTCCTGGGCTCCGGTCCCATAAGGATCGGACAGGGTATTGAATTCGATTATTCCACGGTTCACGCGGTCAATACGATAAGGGATGCAGGGTTTGAGGCAATAATAATCAATAATAATCCCGAAACGGTATCGACAGATTACAGCCAGGCCGACAAGCTGTATTTCGAACCGCTTACGGTTGAGGATGTCATGAATATCATAAGGCTCGAGAAGCCGGAGGGCGTGATAGCATCTCTCGGAGGACAGACCGCCATCAATCTTGCGGAACCTCTTAAGAACAGAGGAGTTAAGATAATCGGGACCGATTGCGAAGCGATAGATAAGGCAGAAGACAGGGATGAGTTCAACAGGGTCCTTGACGAACTTAATATTCCGAAGCCCAAAGGATATGCCGTGACCAACATAGAGGAAGGGGTAAAGAGGGCTTCAGAGATAGGATATCCCGTTTTGGTCCGTCCTTCCTTTGTACTTGGCGGACGTGCCATGCAGATAGTGTCAAAAGAGAAGGATTTAAGGCATTATCTTAAGACTGCCGTGGAAATAGACGAGGACAGGCCTGTTCTTGTAGATAAGTATATTAAGGGCAAAGAGGTGGAAGTAGACGCTATCTGCGACGGAGTGGATGTGTTCGTACCGGGCATCATGGAGCTGGTTGAGCGTACCGGCGTTCATTCAGGCGATTCCATGAGTGTTTATCCTCCCTACAGTATATCCGATAAGGTAAAGGGCACGATCCTGCGCTATACCAGACAGCTGGGACTCGGAATAGGGATCGTGGGTCTTTATAATATTCAATTCATTGTTGATAAGGATGAAAATGTCTATATAATAGAAGTAAATCCGAGATCGTCAAGGACAGTGCCGTTCCTGTCGAAGGCTACCGGCTACAGTCTTGCGGATATAGCCACGCTGGTCATTCTCGGAGTGAGCTTAAAGGAGCAGGGGATCTTCTCCATCTATCCCGGTGAGAGGAAGCGCTGGTATGTGAAATCACCGGCCTTTTCCTTCAGCAAGCTCCGCGGAATGGATGCCTATCTGTCGCCCGAAATGAAGTCAACGGGTGAGGCGATAGGGTATGATGACAAGCTTCACAGAGCCATGTACAAGGCGCTGATAGCTTCCGGGATCAGGCTTCAGAACTACGGAACGGTCCTGGTCACGCTGGCGGATGAGGATAAGGAAGAGGCGCTTCCGCTTATCAGAAGGTTCTATGAGCTGGGCTTTAACATCGAGGCGACCACGGTTACTGCGGAATTCCTCAGGGAGCATGGCATTAAGACCAGGGTAAGGCGTAAGCTGTCGGAGGGCAGCAACGAGGTCCTTGAAGTAATAAGAAGCGGATACGTGAGCTATGTGATCAATACAAGAGCCATCCTGTCGGGAGTGCATTACGGTGACGGCGTTGCGATACGACGCACTGCCACTGAGAATAACGTGACGATGTTTACCTCGCTGGATACGGTCAGGGTGCTGCTTGATGTACTTGAAGAGCTGACGATAACTGTATCGACCATAGATGAGTGCGAATAGGCTGTTATGAGCTGTGTAAACATAAGGTTATGACCGGGATAAAGAGGATTAAACAGAATTAATTATTTTTCAGAGTATAGAACAGACTGTGGCATAAGGAATGCCATCATATGACATGAGACGGAGGACAATATATGTGCGGAATAGTGGGATATTGCGGTAATAAGCAGGCAGCTCCGATACTTCTGGAGGGACTTTCGAAGCTTGAATACAGAGGCTATGATTCAGCCGGTATCGCCGTTAGGAACGGTGAAGATAAGGTCAGGATAGTCAAGGCCAAGGGAAGGCTGCAGGAGCTCGCCAACAAGACCGATGACGGCAAGGCAATGAAGGGAAGCTGCGGCATAGGACATACCCGCTGGGCTACCCATGGCGAGCCTTCAGAGAACAACGCCCATCCGCACCACAGCGAGGATTATGAGGTTGTGGGCGTCCATAACGGAATAATCGAGAATTATATAGAGGTTAAGGATAAGCTTCTCAAGCAGGGATATACCTTCTATTCGGAGACGGATACGGAGGCAGTGGTTAAGCTTATCGATTACTACTATAAGAAATACAAGTTAGGGCCGGTCGACGCGATAGCAAAGACCATGGTACGTGTGCGCGGTTCATATGCGCTTGCAGTGATGTTTAAGGATTATCCGGACCAGATATGGGTAGCACGTAAGGATTCGCCCATGATAATCGGTGTGGATTCCAAGGCAAGCTATATTGCATCGGATGTACCGGCCATACTTAAATATACCAGAAACGTATATTATATCGGCAACATGGAAATGGCCTGCCTTAAGAACAACGAGGTTCATTTCTATAATATTGACGGCGAAGAGATAGGGAAGGATATAACCAGAGTAGAATGGGATGCGGAAGCAGCGGAAAAGGGCGGCTTCGAGCATTTCATGATGAAGGAGATCCATGAACAGCCCAAGGCGGTTAAGGATACGATAAATGCTTACATAAAGGACAATACGATTGATTTTGAAAGTGTGGGGATATCCGATGAGGATCTTAAGAAGGTGTCGGATATCTACATTTCGGCGTGCGGTTCCGCCTACCATGTGGGCATGGTGGCTCAGTATATCATTGAGAAGCTTGCGAGGGTTCCGGTAAGGGTGGAGCTGGCAAGCGAATTCAGATACAGAAATCCTATAATGGGACCGGATTCGATGGTCATTGCGATCAGCCAGTCAGGAGAGACGGCTGATACTCTGGCGGCAATAAGAGAAGCTAAGAGCCGCGGCGTAAAGACAATGGGAATAGTCAATGTTGTCGGTTCCACGATAGCAAGGGAATCGGATCATGTGATGTATACGATGGCAGGTCCCGAGATAGCGGTAGCTACGACCAAGGCCTACAGCGCCCAGCTTATTGCCATGTATCTGTTCGCGATCAAGCTTGCCTTCGTGCGGGGAAATATCGATAAGGAAAGACAGGATGCCCTTCTTGAGGAGCTTAAGACGCTTCCCGGTAAGATAGAGAAATCCCTTGAGGACAAGGAGAGGCTTCAGTGGTTCACCGCGAAATTCTCCAATGTTCATGATGTGTTCTTCATCGGAAGGGGCATAGATTATGCGATAAGTCTTGAGGGAAGTCTTAAGATGAAGGAGATAAGCTATGTTCACTCCGGGGCTTATGCGGCAGGAGAGCTTAAGCACGGGACGATAAGCCTTGTTGAGGACGGAACACTTATAATAGGCGTGCTTACCCAGTCAGATCTATATGAGAAGACGGTATCGAATATGGTAGAGGTTAAGAGCAGGGGAGCTTATCTGTGCGGCATTACGAGCAGCGGCAATTATGAGATAGAAGATACGGCTGATTTTACCGTTTATATACCAAAGACCGAGGAAATATTCGAAGCTTCACTGGCGGTCATCCCGCTTCAGCTGATGGGATATTACATGAGCGTGGCAAGAGGTCTGGACGTTGATAAGCCAAGGAACCTTGCCAAGAGTGTAACGGTAGAGTAGAGGATCCGGGTACGTCTGACCGGTATTAAGAGATCTGCATCAGAACAAATGAAGGAAGATCCAATAATTATATTGGATGGATTAAATTATTAGGAGAAAAAAAATGATTTTGATTTATCCACTTAGTGAAACACCGAAGGTGATAAGGAAAACCTTTGAGTTTGATGAGAATGTCTTCATTAAAGCAAGAGACTTCTATGAAGTAAACAGGGACATGCGGCACCACAAGGTTGTTATCTATAAGAACGGCGAGCCGGTATTCTGCCTGGGATATATCAGGAATCAGGCTGTCAATATAGATGTGAACAGCCCGAAAACGCAGATGAAGCTTTCGCATTTCTGGAAATACAGTGTGGAGGATGAAGGGATCGACTATTCTCACGTGGACAGATATCAGATGGTCATATATGAGAAGCTCGAGGAATACAGCTGTCATACCGCAAGACTTATTATGAAGCATAACCCCGATATGATCATAGCCTTCACGGATCCAAACGCGCGTTATTTATTTAAGGAATCCGATAAGCTCCTTATTGCGGAGAGCGAAGAAGAGCTGTTTCTTACACATCCGGAGCTTAAGGAGCTTAGGACACTCAGAGGAAAAACAGATATAGTATGGGATATCCGGGGAGTGTTTACGGGCAATGTGCCAAGCATTGAGATCATGACCGGCATGTACTGGCTTAAGAGGGAATTCTCTTACGGACCGGATAATCCGGACAAAACCTTCTACCTTATCAAACAGCCTGTAAAGGAAAACGGAATAACTGCGCTGGTTTCGAATGTGATGGGAATCATCGGTATGCTTAAGGAAAAAAGACCTGATTTCATTCCTGTGGTTGATCTTGGGGTTGAGAATGATTTAAACCAGTTTGTCGGAAGCAGCGGAGAGGATGTATGGGGTATGTTCTTTAAGCAGGTTTCCCCCTACAGCCTGCAGGAGGTATATAACTCCGCGCATGTGGTACTTGATCAGAATTCCAATCTGAATATGAACCCATATCTAACGGAATTCGTGTTTTCCAATCAGCGCGCGGAGCTTAAGTACGGAGATGAGCTTAAGCTTACGGATGAGGTACAGGCTTATGTTGATGAGAAGCTTAAGGCTATCTTTCCGGCAGAGAAGAAAAGGATTCTTGCCGTGGTTGTGCGGGGCAGTGACTATCTGGCTCCTTCCGTACAGAAATATGTACCGCACGGTATAACTGCGCAGGAAACGCTTGAGAAAGCGATCATGTATGTGAATGAGAAGAAGTTTGATCATGTTTTCCTTGCTACAGAGGATAAGGCTAATCTTGACCTGTTTATGAACAGTGAGCTTAAGGACAGGCTGATCTATGTTGACCAGGACAGAGTCGATTACACTCTTGAGGAAAATCACAATAAGCTTCTGATAGAGATATACGGTCAGGAGAAAAAGGATCCATATAAGCGGACGCTTGATTATATCTGTGTGTTGGAAGCGGCATCCGGGTGTGATGCGCTCCTTGCCAATGTAGCCTGTGGAGTGGTTACATATTCACTTGGAAGAAATAAGGGATATGAATTCGTTGACGTCAGAAAGATCTAAGATACCTCCCCAAAAGTGTAAAGAGGTATCCCTCGACGGATGCAGACTGATCGGGAGAGGCCTGAAGGGGGAAGTATACCGGTACGATGATGAACTGATCATTAAGATATATAACAGCAGTTATTCATACGGCGATGTTGAACGTGAAGCTGCTTTATGCCGAAGAGCCTTTGTTCTAGGGGTTCCCACGGCCATTTCATTCGGGGTCGTGTCTGTGGATGACCGTTACGGAGCCATGTATGAGCTCGTGGATGCCGAAACCCTGTCGGCCCTTATAGCAGCCAATCCGTCCCGTATTTCATATTACGCGAAGGAAATGGCTGATCTGGCCAATATCGTTCATGGTACCGTGGCAGAGGATAAAGATGATTTCCCCGAGGTTAAGGACAGGTTCAGGGAATACATAATCAATGGTCTTAAGCGCACCGACAGTGATCTGGCCGGCAGATGCATGAAGCTGTTGGACGATATGCCGCAGACGAAACATCTGATCCACGGGGATTTCCATACGAGCAACGTGTTTCTTCACGGTTCGGAGACGCTGCTTATAGATATGGACCGTCTGGCCGTGGGAGATCCGGTATTTGAGCTCGGAGATATGTATCTGTATTTTGTTTCAGGCGGCAGTAAGGATCCCGGGGGGCTTGATCCCTACCTTGGGATTTCCTATGCGGCTTGCCGGGAATTCTTCGGTCTTTTCCTTAAGTATTATCTTAAGACAGAGGATGCGGCACGTATCAGGGAGGTTAACGATAAGGCAATGCTGATGGCGGATATAAGGCTTATCAACCGGTACTGGAAGCCGGGCGTGCTAACGGAAGAGACCGGCATGAAAGTAGATAATCTGACCAATGAGATAAAAAGGCTGCTTGACAGGATCAAATGTCTGAATATAATGTCATAATACGTTTCGAAATTATTTGCATGAGATTCGTATGCAAAAATCATTGACAGAAGACGTTTTTTCATTTATTCTGTTTGAAGATGTTTGGAGCATTAAATATGAAAAGAGAAACAGTATTCACAAGTAAATCATTTGATTTCTTTTTTGCCTTTACACCGGGCCGGCGTAAGGGTGATTTGTGATGCTTTCATTGATCAGTCTTATGTGCGGTCCGGAAATAAACCGGACCGCTTTTGTTTTATGTAACCATTCAGAACAGCACATATTATATTTATCCGGGCTAAGAACAGGACATCATTAGGGAGGGACATTATAATGGACAAGAAGCGGATAGCGTACAGTGGGATTGAGGGTGCATTCGCACATACAGTTGCGGGAAAGGTATTTCCGGACGAGCAGCCGGTATCGTTTAAGAGCTTCAGGGAAACATATGATTCGGTGGTTAACGGCGACTGTGATTATGCGGTGCTACCGATAGATAACAGTTATTCAGGTGAAGTGACAGATGTTATGGATCTTCTGTTTGAAGGTGATCTGTACATAAACGCCCTGTATTCCCTGCCTGTGACACAGAATCTTCTGGGAACGAAGAACAGCACAAAGGAGAGCATTAAGAAGGTATTTTCGCATCCAAAGGCTTTGGAACAGTGCGATGAATATATCAGGAAGAACGGATATGAGGTCATTCCTTCCTCCAATACCGCAAGAGCGGCAAGGGAGGTGGCAAGGCTGAATGATGACAGCATTGCAGCCATAGCCGCGATCGAAACTGCCGCAATATACGGACTTAAGGTGCTGGATGAACAGATAAACGAGAGCGGCGACAATACAACGAGGTTTGTGATACTTTCAAGGAATATGGGGTCCATAGGGCTCTATGAAAAGGAGAAGAGCTTCATCCTTTTCTTTACGGTGCCGGACAGCGCCGGTGCACTGATAGTACCGCTGCAGATCATAGCCAGGTATGATTACAACATGAAGGTGCTTCACAGCCGTCCGCTCAAGGGGCATAACTGGCAGTACTACTTTTATGTTGAGATAGAAGGGGATCATGAAACCGATAAGGGAGAGAACATGAAGCGCGAGCTTACAGAGGTATGTCCCTGCATCAAGGTACTCGGGCCCCATAACTGCAGATGAGATATCTGCGGTTTCCGGTATGTGCTCTGAGGCAGATATTCAGTCTGCCCGACAGGGAAGAAAAAACGGCATAAAACAAAGCATGGGACAACGGGAAAAGCTTGATATAGAGATGAGATAAAAAAACAGATCAGGAGGAGAAAGTCATGGGAATGGTATATGAAAGACAGCTGGCAATACCGGCGGAGGTTAAGGAGATGTACCCTCTGACCGCGCAGATGAATAAGACAGTACAGGAGCGCAGGGCTGAACTGGAAGCGATCTTTGAAGGAAGGAAGAATAAGCTGGTGCTGATAATAGGTCCGTGTTCCGCGGATAACGAGGAGTCGGTACTTGATTATATCAGCAGACTCATGCCTGTGCAGGAGAAGGTACAGGATAAGATATTTATTGTTCCGAGGATATATACGAATAAGCCGAGAACGACCGCGGAAGGTTATAAGGGGATGCTGCATCAGCCCAATCCGACGGGAAAGCCGGACCTCTTTAAGGGAATAGAAGCCACAAGACATATCCATATGAGGACCGTTAAGGAAACCGGCTTCGCCTGTGCGGATGAAATGTTGTATACAGAGAACTATGGATATCTTGACGATCTCCTCATATATGTAGCCGTGGGCGCACGCTCTGTGGAGAACCAGCAGCACCGGCTTACATCGAGCGGTATCAGCGTTCCAGTGGGAATGAAGAATCCTACCTCGGGTGATTATCAGGTCATGATGAATGCCATCTATGCAGCCCAGAACAGCCATACCTTTATATACCGCGGCTGGGAGGTTCATTCGGAAGGAAATAAACGCACTCATGCGATCCTGCGCGGTTACACGGATCAGCACGGTTCCATGAAGCCCAATTATCATTATGAGGATCTGGTGAGGCTGTGTGACTGTTACGATAAGATGAACCTTCATAATCCGGCATTGATAGTGGATACCAATCACTGCAATTCCAACAAAATAGAGACAGAACAGCCGAGGATAGTTAAGGAGGTCCTGCATTCCGCGCGTCATGATGAGAGGATCGCCAGGCTGCTCAAGGGCTTTATGATAGAGAGCTATATAGTGGACGGAGCGCAGAAGCCGGGAGGCGGATGTTACGGCCAGTCGATCACAGATCCGTGCCTCGGATGGGAGAAGACAGAGAAGCTCATATATGAGATCGCGGATATGCTGTGAATCATAAAAAAGTATAATTTTGACTCCTGAATCATAATAAGTGATCATAACAGTGTCTGCCTGAAATAATTATAACGGAAAACATCACAGGCGGTAAAACAGGAAAGGCGGTAGGAATATAATGATATCACTGATAGTTGCATATGCGAAGAACCATGTAATAGGGAATAAGGGCTGCATCCCGTGGAGGATAAAGGGCGAGCAGAAGAGATTTAAGGAGCTTACGACCGGTAATGTTGTGATAATGGGACGCCGTTCATATGAGGAGATAGGGCATCCGCTTCCCAACCGCATGAACATCATAGTCTCCAATACCCGTAAATTCGAGGCAGAGAACTGCATGACGGCAGGTTCGCTCAAGGAAGCGATCGAGATGGCCGGCGACAGGGAAATATTCATATCGGGCGGGGCAAGGCTGTACGAGGAGTCTCTTCCTTATGTGGAGAAAATGTACGTGACCGAGATTGACTGCGAGATAGAGGGGGATACTTACTTCCCTGATTTTGATCAGTCTCAGTATGATAAAGAGATCGTTGAGAGGCATGATGAGGGAGATATCCCATATACATATGTTACATACACCAAGAAGTGAGCCGGCAAGACAGGGGGAGACAGGGGCAAGACAGTGGGACGGTTCAAGACAACAAGACAGGGCTGTACGTGGCTCTGTGAGAAGACGGAAAAGCCATCCACATGTCCGGGAAGTCAGAAGATGGCTGAATAGAAGCGGAGCAGGCCTGCGGGCGGCTCCATACCTTCTAAAAGACCTGTGTCGCCGAGGATCACCAGCTTGTTGGTGCCGTGATAATCACTGCCTGCCGTTACATAGAGGTTATACTTCTCCGACAGACCAAGCATTTGATTTATGAATTTATTCGAGAAGCCCGAATAGAAGGCTTCCACGCCCTGAAGGCCGAAGCCCATGAGCCGTTTCAGTCTTTCATCCATATCGTTTCCGAGAATGAGCTCATCCCCGCTTCCGAAGAAGGGGTGCGCAAGAACCGGAATCCCGCCGGCTCCGAGTATGCCCTCGATCGCCTCCTCGGGCTTAACATATTCCTCTTTATAATGAAGCTTATTTATATACTCATTAATAGCGACCTCTTTGCTTTCGGCATAGCCGTATTTCACCATGAGGTTCCCGATATGCGGCTTGCCGGGATTATCGAGGGTAAGGAGCTTCTGTATCTCCTCTTCGGGAAAGGTGAAACCGAATTCCGATTTAATGAATTCAAGACGTCCGGTCACCTTCTTCATCCTGAGGCTGTGCCCCTTCTCAACGAGATCAAGGATAGCCTTGGACTGCGGGTCGTAATGGTATCCGAGGATATGGTACTTCCCGAGATCGTCTCTTGTGGAGAACTCCGCCCCCGTAACAAACAGAGGGTCACCCTCCTTAAGAGCCTCCTGCACGATACCGCATCCCTTTACGGCATCATGATCCGTTACGGCGAACAGCTCAATACCCGCCTCTTTAACCTTGCCGATAAGTTCCTCCGGCGTATCACTTCCGTCCGAAACCCTTGTATGCAGATGAAGATCTATTTTTATTCCGTTATATATATTGTTTTTCATACCTGTTACTTACGGACTGCCTGCAGCATCCGCATTTCCTCTGTATCTGATTTATGGCTGACTGCTGAGAACAGCATATTTTCTTTAGCCATCATATATATTTATAACTCATAAGAGCGCAAAATTCAACAATTAACCAAGCTTCAGGGTATTTCATATATACGCACACAGAATTGACATTTCTTTAATTTGTAGTATAATTTTTCTGTAATTTGTGTGGGGAAAATAAGGGGTGTGCATACACATGTATATGTGTATGTATACTTTTTTTTTGTTTAAAACAGGCCGGCAGCTGCTGATCTGTCAAAAATATATGTAGATATCTTCGTCACCTTGTGCATAATAACGGATGACAGAAGACCCGGGAGGCTAAGATGCCGGTACTTATTAAGTTCGAAAACGTAGGAAAGATATATAAGACGGGTTCGGTAGTATACGAAGCGCTCCATGATGTGAACCTGGAAATAGATGAAGGCGAGCTTGTGGTGATACTGGGGCCGTCCGGAGCGGGTAAGAGTACACTGCTTAACATGCTCGGAGGGCTTGACGCGGCATCAAGCGGTAAGATATTCTTCTCATCCGAGGAGCTGACAGCCTTCGATGACGCCAAGCTCGGAAGGTTCAGGGCGGTGGATGTCGGTATAATATTCCAGTTCTATAATCTTGTTCCCACGCTTACAGCCCAGGAAAATGTGGCTCTTATGGAGGAACTGGGAATTAAGATAATGGATCCGGTCAAGGCACTTGAGATGGTGGGGCTGGCAGAGAGGAAGAATAATTTTCCTTCACAGATGTCCGGCGGACAGCAGCAGCGTGTGTCCATAGCAAGAGCGCTTGCGAAGCAGCCAAGGCTGCTACTGTGTGACGAGCCGACGGGAGCGCTTGATACAAATACGGGAAAGGAAGTACTGAAGATACTGCAGGATCAGAGCAGAGTCTATAACAAAACGGTAGTTATGGTAACGCATAATGCCCTGTTTGCCGAAGTGGCTGATAAGGTGATCTATGTGAAGAACGGTACTGTTGTCGAGGTTACGAAGAATGACAGTCCCAAGGATGCTTTTGATCTTGACTGGTAGGCGGAATGAAGAAGAATCTTATTAAAAAAATGTTCCGCGACCTTAGGTTCAATGCGGTACAGTTTATTTCGATATTTATCATGTGTTTCCTGGCATTATTCCTGCTTACCGGGTTTGATGCGGATACGCAGGGACGCTTAAGGTCATCCGACAGATATTTCAAGAAGACCAATTTCTTCGATCTGATGCTCACATCCGAAGGGTTTACCACGGAAGACATGGACGCGCTTGAGGCTATTCCGGAAATAGCGCACGCGAAGAGAAGCACGACCCTTAAAGGAAAAATAACGAACTGTTTAAATAAGAAGATTGAGCTTAATTTCATCGAAGAAGATGATGTATGTAAGCTGTACAGTATAGAAGGCGAGCCGTTTACACCGGGGAAAAGAGGTATATGGATAGACTGGCATTTCGCAAAGAAGCATAATCTTTCGGTCGGCGATGCCGTGGAAATAGACATTGACGGGAAGAAAGTGTCCGAGCCTGTGGCTGGTATAGTGGATGAACCGCAGCATACGAATTTCATGATAGATGAGTCATATGCGGAGGCTAAATACGGTGAGTATGCATATGCTTTTCTCGATACATCGGAATATCCCTTCGAAAATATTAACTTTGAAACAGTGCTCATAGATCTTAACACCGTCGACAATCAGATGTATCTGACCGATGAGGACAGGGATGCATTCAAGGCTGCGAAGCTCAGTATCCTTGACAAGATATCCAAGAAATCCATGAGCATAATGACCAAGCCTGAGCAGGAGGCCTACGCTACACAGAGATCGGACTGTAATTTCAACGAGACAATGATAGCGATATTCCCGACACTGTTCATTACTCTTACTCTTCTCAGTACGATC
>JAILNV010000235.1 GCA_024691125.1 Lachnospiraceae bacterium
ATCTGACGGCCTTCTTACTGTAAAAGCTGTTGATAACGAATCCGGTGTAAAGGTCATATATGTGAACGGATATGAGTTCTATGATCTTACAAACGGAACTGTAAATATAAGGCTTTCCCAGTTTGATGCAGGATATGAGTACTTTACCATCACGGCTATGGATAATGCCGGGAATACATCAGAGGTATATAAAACCAAGAACCCGTATTACAAGGATCCTAATTCAAATGATAACAATAATCCTGCAGAACAGCTTCCGAAGAGTGCGGAAGCAACAAAGCCAGCGAACGCAACGGCATCCGTGGTTGAGCATACAAAGACTGACAGTAACGGGAATACTACCTCACAGACAACAGTGACGCTAGATCCGGATAAAAGACAGGCAGCTGATATGACTGACATAGAGGACGGCGCGATCCCTGACAGCGAGGAAGTGCAGGGGCAGGATATGAACCTTGGCAAGGAGTTCTATACAATAGAAGCGGCAAGCGGGAAGCAGTTCTTCCTTATCATAGACCGTGACGGACAGCAGGAGGAGGTGTACTTCCTGACTCAGATAACAGAGAATGACCTGCTCAATGTTACTACAGATAATTCGGAGACACTTCCCAAGAATTCAGCAGCCCTTGAATCGCAGATACCTGTGATGGAGAGCGCACTGCCTAACAATAATACAGAGTATGATAATACACAGGAAGTACCAGTTCCTACTGAATCACCGGCAGAGGAGACACCGGAAGAGAGCGAACCGGATACCGGATCGGATGATGAACCCAGCAATCCTATACTCGGGTATATCCTCATGGCCATACTTGGCGGAGCTGTAATAGTAATAGGTTATTACTTCAAGGTCGTTAAGCCAAGACAGGACGGAGACTTCATTGAGGAGGATGAAGACGAGGCCGGCGATGATGAAGAAGATCAGGAAGATGAAGATGATGACAGCGACGAATATGACGATGAAGAAGCAGTCTCAGAGAAGGATGATTTCTTCAAGGATCAGGAAGAAGCCCCTAAGAGCGCTGAAGAAGGCATAGAGGGTGATGTAGCTGAAACGCTTGAAGCATCGGATGACGAGGATCCTTACGAGAAGGAAGACAATTAAATGAAGCATATGGCATAACAATGAACCAGTGAGCCGGGCATAAACTATATGTCCGGCTCTCAATTTATAAATGGGAGGAAAAATACAATGGATGAGAGAAACAATGAATTTGGCAATGGCGGGTTTGAGATGATCGGAGAGAAGGATGATAATCCGTTTGACCATGCCGGGGGCACACAGAAGGAGAGCATTGATAAGACTTACAGGGAGAGCACTCAGAAGGAATATGAGGAGATAACCCTTAAGTTCGGCAAGGGTCTTGTAGGTGATACCTTCGAGGGCAAGGACGGCAATTCATACACGGAGATCAAGATCCCGAATCCCGATAAGAACGACCATCGTCCCTGGCAGACCTTTGTGGTAAAGGAAAATCATGTCCATGTGAACCAGTTCGGAAAGGGCATGTGGGTAAAGCTCCCCGCAGATGGCCATACCACGGTACGCAGAAACGTAAAGACCGGTGTGGATGAGCAGGGCAAGCCCACATGGGGAGTAGAGAAGACGAAGGTGAGCAACGGGGAGCTTAAGAAGATGGTCGAAGCCTATAAGGAAAGGTATAAGGAGCAGGAGAGAGGCTCCGTAAGGGATATGATCAAAGAGAAGAAGCCCATAGTTGATATGCAGAGGCCTTCAACGAAGCCTCATGACAGGTCCATGGGAATGGCCATATAGGAGGCACTATGGAGCTTGTTATAACAGAAAAGCCGAGCGTTGCAAGGTCGATTGCAAAGGTCATAGGGGCAGATGAACCGAAGGAAGGATACCTTGAAGGAAACGGATATATGGTTTCGTGGTGTTACGGCCATCTTATAGAGCTTGCCTACCCAGAAGAATATGATCCGTCATATAAGCATTGGACTTACAGAGCGCTGCCGATAATCCCGGATACATGGAAGTATAGGGTTAAGCGGGACACTGCAAAGCAGTTCAACGTGCTCAAATGGCTGATGTGGTCGGATGCCGTCACAGATGTCATATGTGCGACCGATGCAGGGCGTGAGGGAGAACTTATCTTCCGCCTTGTGTATGAACAGGCAGGCTGCAATAAGCCCATAAAAAGGTTATGGATATCCTCGATGGAAGAGAGGGCGATCCGTGATGGATTTAAGAACCTTAAATCGGGTTTTGAATATGACAATCTCTACCGTTCAGCTGTATGCAGACAGGAAGCTGACTGGCTGGTCGGGCTTAACGGGACGAGGCTTTTTACCGTTCTGTACCGTAGTAAGGTCCTTAAAGTCGGAAGGGTGCAGACTCCAACGCTTGCGATGCTTGTGGAGAGGGAAACAGCAATAAGGGATTTTAAGAAAACACCCTACTATACCGTTCATCTGAACACAGGAGGGATGGAAGCCGTATCGGAGAAGTATACGGATAAAGCAATGGCTGATGAGGTGGCACACATCTGTAACGGTGCGTAGCCCTGCGTAAAATCAGTTGATTATGAGTTTAAGAGCGTTACGCAGCCTAAGCTCTATGATCTTACCACATTGCAGAGGGATGCCAACAGGATATTTGGTTTTACGGCAAAGAAGACCCTGGAATACACCCAGTCCCTGTATGAGAAGAAGCTATGTACCTACCCGAGGACGGATTCACAGTATCTTTCCGATGATATGGAGAACACGATAGGTAAGGTAAGGGGAATAATAAAAGCATCATATCCATACCTCACTGAAGAAACAGTCGGGATAACGGATTTAAAGCGCGTCCTTAATTCCAAGAAGGTTACCGACCACCACGCGATAATTCCGACGGTGGAGATAAGAAACCTGAATAATGTAAGCATTTCAGAGGGAGAGCTTAAAGTGCTCTCCCTTATTTCTGCAAGGGTCATGGCAGCAACATCCGGGAAATATGAATACCGTAGCGCAAAAGCCGTGATCATATGTGAAGACATTGAGTTTATGACCAAGGGAAGGACGGTCATAAAGGAAGGCTTTAAGGCATATGAGAGGGTACTGCGAAGCAATTATAAGGTCAGGGATGATAACGAAGGTGAAGAGGATACAAAGACACTTCCATTCATAGGCGAGGGAGAGATCCTGCTAAATGCAAAGGCATTTACAGTGGAAAGTTACACTAAACCGCCTGCTCATTTCACGGAGGATTCCCTGCTGCAAGCCATGGAGAAGGCAGGTGCCGGCGATACTGATGATGATGCGGAGCGCAAAGGGCTCGGGACTCCCGCTACCCGGGCTGATATCATCGAAAAGCTCGTTAAGGACGGGTTTGTGAGGCGGGATAAGAAACAGATGATACCGACAGAAGACGGTGAG
>JAILNV010000236.1 GCA_024691125.1 Lachnospiraceae bacterium
ATAAAGAGTGATAGGAGGGCACAGAGATGGAAGAAAGATATACTTTAAAAAAATCAAATCCGGCCCTTAAGGTATTTGTATATGTTTTGTTGGTAATCTGGGCATTTATTAATTTGTTTCCCATATACTTCATGTTCACATTTTCTCTTAAATCAAATGAGGAAATATTCGGTAAGAATGTTGTGGGACTACCGTATGAGTGGAGGTTTTCCAACTATAGCTCGGCTATGGGCACCGGTAATATGGGGCTGTACTTCTTTAACAGCGTGCTGGTAACTGTCTGCTCAATAGCCATATCAATAATGGCAGCAATGATGGCGACCTACGCTCTTACAAGAATTAAATGGAAATGGGCTGAAATGACCAATGCTTTCTTTATGCTGGGTCTTACTATACCGCTTCAGGCGTCTATAGTTCCTGTATATGTTATACTTTCAAAGCTTCACTGGCTTAATCATTATTCGACTCTGATCGTCCCGTATTCGGCGTTTACACTGTCTATGTCGATCCTTATCTGTACGGGCTTTATGGTTGATATCCCTTACGATCTTGATGAGGCGGCGAGGATAGACGGATGTGGGCTGTGGGGAACCTTCTTCAGGATAATAGCCCCGTTGCTTAAGCCCGCGCTTTCGACAATAGGTATTTATGCATTCCTTCAGTGCTGGAACGAGTTCATGTTCGCGAACGTATTTATTTCGGATTCAAAGCACAGAACTCTTCCGGTAGGTATCAAGGCTCTTTCGGGTGCATATACGACAGACTGGGGTCCGATAGGTGCAGCTCTTGTTATAGCAACCTTCCCCACACTGATCATATACATCTTCCTGTCAAGAAAGATACAGGACAGCTTTATTGCAGGTGCGGTAAAGGGTTGAAAACAAAATATACTTACTATATTGGCTGATATAAAACAGATCCGGTGTAAACCGGGTCTGTTTTGCGTTTATCATAAAATCATGGTATAGTAACACAATAAATACAGTTTCTTAATATGAAAGAAAAGAACAGGCGGAACATGATGACAGAATCGGTTAGCAGAAAAGGTTCTCTCTCGTTTGCGATAAGGGGCGTTTTTTTGGCGATCACTCTTATTGTTGTCAGCTCTTTCTTTGTTTCTGTGCTTCTGATCACGCGGGAAGAGAGAAAGGAATATGCAAAAAGAGAGGCAACAGGTATACTTACCACTTTCGGAAATGCTGTAAGCTCTGAAATTAATAATTACAGTGAACTGTCGCGTCTGATAATAACAGAGGATCGTCTGACGCAATTCTTAAGGGCGGATGCGGATGCGGTCAGTCTTGGAATGATCAATGATGCAAGATACGGAATTATGGATATCCTTAATGTTAAGGAAGGAGTTGACTGTGTATTTATTTTCAGGGAGGATATGATAGTTGCCGCAACAGACAGGGTGACATATAAATATGATATGGAGCTTATCGAGTCGGAAGCCTGGAAGCAGGACATCTATGAGGCTAAAGGAAGGTCGGTGGTATTGCTTGACAGCAACGGAATTGCTTACAAGACAGACGGGACACCTGTAGTTACGATAGGAAGATCGATATATGATATTTATTCGCAAAAACGAACCGGAATAATGCTGATGAACCTGTCTTATTCCGTTTTTGAAAGAATACTCAGACAGCATGGTTATGATAATGTATGTCTTATCGGGACGAACGGAGAATTCATAGCGGGGAACAGAGAGTATTATAAGCTGTATGATCCTTCTTTTAATTCCGGAGACATAGTATTCAGGGATATAAATACAGATTCCGGAACTGAACTTCTCTCGGGAGGCAGGATAGGTGATTTCCCGCTTATAATGCTTAGTGTGTCTCCTTATGGAACAAAGGGCATACCTTATGGTATAATATATGTATTGGGTGTTCTGCTTCTTGTTTTTATTGTCGGTACGATATATCTTGGCGCGTTTATTGCACGCAGAATTACGGGTCCCGTACATCAGCTGTCACGCTCGATGGAGAAGAACAAGAAGTCGGGTGAGCTTAAGAAGCTCGAAGTACAGATGCCCTACAGAGAGCTTGAGACTCTTGCAGGTGACTATAACGATATGATAGATCATGTCAATGAACTGATAGATACACTGGTAGATAAGGAGAAGACCTTAAGAAGGGCGGAACTGAGAGTCCTTCAGGAGCAGATCAAGCCTCATTTCCTTTACAATTCTCTTGAAACCATTGGCTTTCTTGCATTGGATGCCGGAGCTGACAGTGTACATGACGCATTGGAAACACTTGGCAGTTTTTACAGAAATTTCCTCAGTAAAGGAGACAGGGAGATATCTCTTTTACGTGAGGTACAGATAGTCAGGGATTATCTGTCTCTGCAGAAGCTAAGGTACGGAGATATACTCGAGGATGAATATGACATAGCGCCGGATACCGAGAAATTCGTGGTACCAAAGCTCATTCTCCAGCCTCTGGTTGAGAACAGCATTTATCATGGTATAAGGCTTAAAGGTGAAAAGGGGCTTATAAGCATTACCAGCCGAATGAAAGAAGGCTCTCTTATTGTTACGGTTAAGGATACCGGTGTCGGAATGAGTGATGAACAGATACAGAAGGCTCTTAAAAAAGAAAGGGATGAGAATGATGCGTCCGATGCATCGAGCTTCGGTCTGTGGGGAACGATAGAGAGAATAAGAATGTATTGCAATGATGATGATGTGGTAAGGATTAAAAGTGAGCAGGGCGAGTATACGGAGATCAGCTTGATGATCCGTGATATGTGGCACTCTGAGGAAGTATAATAAAGTTATTGTAACTATTCAGAACCCCATTCGCAAAGTCGCGCTCTGCACTTTGTTTGCTCCGGGTGATGACACGCCATTTACATGCTGTGTCCGGTCGTCGCTCGCATGCTGATTTCGCTACGCTCAAGCTCGCTTCTGTGGTTACTTCGCCATATACATAAAATCCGGCTTTCATGTGAACATGAGCCGTATTTTATGTGCATGGCTCTGAATAGTTACAGATGGGAAAGCAGATATGAAAGAAAACTACCGTGTTATGATAATCGATGATGAGGAATCCGCGCGCAAGCTTATGAGAGCGTCGATCAAGTGGGAGACCCTTGGCATGGAGGTTGTCGGAGAAGCTACCAGCGGGATAGAAGCAATAAACATTATAGATGACTTAAAGCCGGATATAGTGTTTGTCGATATTTCCATGCCGTTTATGGACGGGATTGAATTTACTGAGATAGCAACCGACAGATATCCCGATCTTATCATAATAATAATGACGGCCATAGATCAGTTTGAATACGCGAGGAAATGTGTGAGCCTTCCTGTATTTGAATACATGCTGAAGCCCATGGTAAGGGCCGAAATAACCAAAGTTCTTGAGAGAGCAAAAGACAGGCTGGACGGCATGGGCATAAACAGGCATGAGGCCGGAAGCCCCGATTATTATTCTTCGACATGGGAGGATAGGGAAAGTGACAGTGAGAATAATGCAGATACAGAGTCGGGAGTAATCGATGGGACTGAGAAGGATCCGGTTGATCTTATTAAGAAATATCTGGAGGAGAACTATACGGATCCAAAGCTTAATCTGGCATTTGCCGCCCAGCATTTCGGATTCAGTGCCAGTTACCTGTCTCGTAAGTTCAAACAGGAAACAGGTAAGAATTTTATAGAGTATCTGACGGAAATAAGAATGGAGAATGCCAAGAAATATGCAAGATCCGGAGTTAAAATGTTCGTAACTGCGGCAGATGTAGGTATTCCGGATCCCAATTATTTCGGAAGATGCTTTAAGAAATATACTGGTATGAGCTATTCCGATTTCATGTCGGAAAGTGAGAACAGTTTGTGATCGGTTACGCCGGGAAAGAATGGATAGAGCAGTGAAAAACAGAAAAAGGAATTCAAATATAATTACAGCGATGTTTATCGCTGTTGCTTTAATGTTGTGTTCGTGTTACCCTTCCGATAATACGAACGGACGGGGAAATAATCCCGTGGAAACAATACCGGGTAATACTCTTAGCGGTAATCCTGTAGGCAATAACAAGGCAGGAGAGGTTCCTCATAATAATAGTGACGAGGTGATAGAAGAGGAAACAGAACCCGAGGAAGATAAAGAATCGGAAGACAGCGCAGAACCGGACATGATAGAGGAAGCTCCGGCTGAGCCGGAAAATCCATATCAGGATAAGCATATTAAGCTTGTACTTGATGGTGAGGGGCATGATGTTTTTGCTCCGTCAAAAGCCTGCCTGCCTGACTACAGATATGGTCCTTCCTTTATTTATAACGATGACGGGAGCATTGATGCATGGTTTTCAGCGCCGGGTGACGGTTCGAGGGAATATGATTGGATAACATACAGACATTCGGATGATATCGGTCAAACATGGTCCGATGAGCGCGTTGCCATAAGTCCTTCGCCGGATTCACCGGATGCTCTTTCTACCTGTGACCCCGATGTCTTTTATTATGACGGATATTATTACATCGGATATACCTCTACAATAAACAAAAGAGCCAAAGGATTGTGCAACAGCGTATATCTGGCACGTTCCGAAAATCCTGACGGTCCCTATGAGAAATGGAATGGTACGGGATGGGGAGGAGATCCGGTGCCGATAATATATTATGATGGTATTGACATAGGCTGGGGAAGCGGAGAACCAAGTTTTGTAATCCTGGATGACACAATTTATGTCTATAATACAAAGGACAGCTATTCGGGTGTTCCGGACAGGATTAAGGTCACTGAAGTCCGTACGGCGGATATTACGAAGGATGACTGGCCAAGACGGCTCGAATTCCGTGGGTATGCGATAATAAGGAATGACAAGGGTACTGCAAACCCAAACGGTTATGCTTACAGAGATTCCGATTCGTGGGATGTTGCTTATATTGAAGAAAGCGGTAAATTCATAGCGGTATCCACTAACAGAAGATTTAAGAATGATAGCTGTATACTGTATTTTGAATCCAATGACGGTATCCATTTTGAACGGGTATCCGAACTTAATACCAATGTCGTGGCAAGATGCCACAATAGCGGTATCATGGCTGACAGGCAAGGACATATAAAGAAGGATGATCCGACAATGCTCGGTTATGCATATGCCGGCTTCAAAGGTTCAAGATGGGGCGTCTGGTCAACCAGGATAACGCCGTTTACGATTTCATATACGGATGAGCCGGATACGGAGGATGAAGGTAAAAGTAATTTAAAGCTTCCTATCAGTTACAGGAATTCCGTTGCGGATGCTGCTCCGATGATGCTTACAACAGACAGTCTGATATATACCAAGACAGCCGGAAAGGGAGCATTTAATATAACATATTATTGCCAGGATAATTATAAGAGAAAGCGTATTATTGACAGATCAGAAATAACCATACTTGAATATGATCCCAATATACTCTCAGTGGGTGAAGACAACTGGATATCTCCCAAGCTTCCGGGTGTGTCGAGAGTGAAAGTAGGCTATAATGGTCTGTGGAGGGAAATCTGTCTGTGTGTACTGCCGGTAGAGGGATACACATCCAACGAGATAAAGGAATTCTATCCAATGACTGCCAGGTATGATATGTCTATCATACAACCTTTTGTGATAAAGATACGACCGATGGCTGTATTTGATAATCTGAGGCTTCACGAGCTGACAGGACGAGAGCTTGTAACATATGGCGTGACTTTCTCATCGGAGGATGAAAATATCTGTATTGCAAGAGCGGATGGCACACTGGTACCTGTATCGGTTGGGGATACTGTAGTAAATGTAATGACCAAATCAGGTCTTTCCTACAGTGTGGATGTTCATATAACCGATGTATGGTGATGGAATATATAAAGCACTGAAATGAAAAAGCCCCGTATGTACGGGGCTTTTGAAATGGTGGGAATATGTTTTGAACCATTATGTCAGATAGTTGCCTACGTTTGATTTGTCTACTACATCTATCTTTGTCCACATGTTCTTTTCCGGCGGAAGTTCACCGGTCATGGCATTGTTATAGAGATATATGATCGGATCGTGTCCCTGACGGAAAGGATCCTGACCAATGGCTGCCGTAACCATCCCCTTTGATATTGCCTCAAGGATTTCCTTCATGAAGTCATATAAAACAACCTTTACCTTTCCGGTAAGATTAAATTCTGCAAGGGCTTTTATTGCTCCGATCTGACCACCGGCCACTATGTATACGCCGTCTATATCTTTATTCTTGGACAGATAATCCTTAACCTTCTTATATGCTTCATCATTATTGTCGTGGCACTCAATGAGTCCAACGGTATTGATATCTTTATAATTGGAGAGCGTTTCGTTGAAGCCGTTTCTTCTTAACTCATGATTGGTAATGCTCTTGTCAGAGGTTACGACCAGTACATTTCCTTTTTCACCAATCTTCTTAGCCATTGTGTTTGCGGAGATCACTCCGGAATCATAAGCATTCTGTCCTACAAAAGTGAGCCTCTTGCTGGGAGTTTCGAATTCGCTGTTAAAGGTTATGCAGGGAATTCCTCTTGATGCGGCTTTGTCAACCAGTGCAGCGAGCTCCTCATAATAGCCTACCATTGCAATTCCGGCATATTTTTCATCTATACATTTATTTACCGCATCCATGTATTTTTGAAGTGTGATGTCTTCGATTGGCATAAAGTCAACTATACAGTTCTTTTTGGCAAGTTCCTTCTTGGCATACAGAACGCCTTCGCGCACCTGCATCCAGAATTCATGACCAAATGGCATTACTACACCGATCTTTATTTCTTTTGGAGATGTTCTGGAGACCGGTCGGATATCCTTGTTGTATTTGTTTACAAGACCTTCGAGCCTGCCCAACATAAACTGCAGGCCATCAACCGTGTCGTTGATCCTGGTGAAAGATTCCTGTTCCTCATCCACTATCTGTGTTACTTCGTTGGTCATTTCGCTGATAGACTGAGCGGAATCGGATAGCTGCTGACCCATTTCGCTGGTAGTCTGCGCCACACGGCTTATGTTATCGATATCTTTGCTCATGCTCTGTATCTTATTAATGACTGCTTCGTTTTTTTCTGTTATATCCTTAAAAGAGCTTACGGTTTCCTCGAATATTTCATTGCTCTCTTCAAGATCGGTAATACTTTGATGTATACTGTCTTCAACATTTTCACTGCTTTCCATGATCTTCTTAAGGATCTCATTTATGTTGCCTATACGTGTTTTCGTATCATTGGAAAGTACGGTTATTTGCTGTGCAACAACAGAAAAGCCTCGTCCGGCCTCGCCGGCACGTGCTGCCTCGATGGAGGAATTAAGAGAAAGCATGTTAAGCTGATCGCTTATCCTTACAATTAATTTAATGGTTTCGGCGATTTCTTCTATATTTTCGCGCAGTATCCCAATGAAATTGGCAGTATTCTGCATACTCTCGGTAACTTCGACTATATGTGATTTGTATGTATCGAGGTTTTTACGCCCGTTTGCAACGGCATCGTTGCTTCCTACAGCGAGTTCCTGCATATTTTCAATGCTTTCGGTTATCGTTTCTACAGTGGAATTAAGCTGGTTTACTTTAGCTGTAGTATTCTGAACCAGTCTCAGCTGATCACTGGTACTTCTGGAAACATCATTAACGACATTTGTGATATGCGAGTTATCTCTTATCGCATCATTAACGCCTGCTGTAACATTGTCAATGGATTCCCCCAAGGTTATAACATTGGTCTTGGTAAGATCAATGAATTCCTGAAGCTGGTCTGTAGTTGTGTTGAGTGCTTTATTCTTCTTTCTGTCCTGTAACCCCATATAGCGCTCCTCCTTGTAATAGTCATAAGGTATTTTCCTATGGCTGTTGATGGTCTTTGCAGATTTATTTTAAATATTGCGGAAACGGTTAATCTGCAAATATTGCTGTGAGTAGTACCATTATACTATGTTTTTTCTTAAATTTAAACGTAATATGTTGAAAATGTATAAAAATTATGAATTTTTAATCCGTGTATTGATAAACAGACAGTATTGAGTTATTATATACATATGAACAATCATTCAAACGTTCATATTAAAACACGCTTTTGTGAAAAACAATAACAAAGGAGGAGTAGCCATGAAGAAGAAATTTAAGCTTGAGGATCTTGATTGTGCGAACTGTGCGGCAAAGATGGAGGAGGCGATTAAGGAGATACCAGGTGTCGTGAGCGCATCGGTTAATTTCCTGGCTCAGAAGCTGATGATCGAAGCTGCGGATGAAGAATTTGATGATATAGTAAAGAAGGCGGCTGAGTGCATATCAAGGGTTGAGCCGGACTGTAAGATCATACTGTAGAAATAACCATTCCCTGTTTTCAGCAGAGCCCGGTCCGCTACGAATGCCGAATTTCTGGTGATATTCGCTATTCAATATTTGGGAGAAGAGCGGTTGATCCGGATAAGAATATAGAGCAGGAAAGTTTCGGAAAGGAAATAAAATGTCAGGAAAACAGAAAAAAATACTTGTCAGGATAATAATTTCCGCAGTGATGTTCATCCCACTGCTTGTGGCGGAACATACAGGTGCATTGGACAGATTGCCGGCTCCTGCTGTTTTTATGATATTTTTGATCCCGTATGCAGTCGCAGGGTATGATGTGGTAAAGAAAGCATGTACCAACATTTCTCACGGAAAAGTTTTCGATGAGAATTTCCTTATGACCATCGCAACCTTCGGTGCATTCGTAGTAAAAGAATATCCGGAAGCTGTAGCGGTTATGCTGTTCTACCAGATCGGTGAGCTGTTCCAGAGCTATGCCGTAGGAAAAAGCAGACAATCAATAGCTGAAATGATGGATATGGCTCCGGAATACGCCAATCTGGAAGAGAACGGGACCGTAAGCAGAGTGGATCCGGATGACGTAGAGATCGGAAGCATTGTAGTTGTAAAGCCGGGAGAGAAAATACCACTCGACGGGATCGTGACCGAAGGTGAGACAATGATAGATACTTCGGCACTTACGGGAGAATCGGTTCCCAGAAGGGCAACCGTGGGAGACCTGCTCTACAGCGGATGCATTAACGGATCCGGAACGGTAAAGATACGTACAACAAAGGAATATGATGACAGTACGGTGGCAAAGATACTGGAGCTTGTGGAGAATGCCGGTGAAAAAAAGGCAAGAGTTGAGAACTTTATCACCAGATTTGCGAAATATTATACACCTGCAGTAACCTTTAGTGCGATAGCACTTGCCGTAGGTGGTCCCCTGATAAGCGGTGGTGGTCTTGCATCTGTATCAAACTGGCTGATGAGAGCATGTACGTTTCTTGTTGTTTCGTGTCCCTGCGCATTGGTTATATCGGTGCCGCTTGGCTTTTTCGGCGGAATAGGAGCAGCATCCAAACAAGGTATACTGATCAAAGGCTCTAATTATCTTGAACTGATCTCAAGGACTGATACGGTTGTTTTTGACAAGACCGGGACTCTTACAAAGGGGGAATTCAGAGTAAACCGGATAATGGCAGCAGATGAGGACAGGCTTCTGTACCTTGCTGCGCATGGAGAATCATGTTCAACACATCCGATAGCCCTGTCTATATTGGAAGAGTATGAAAGGAGAGGCGGAAAGCTTGATACAGGAAGGGTTTCGGATGTTAAAGAGATAGCCGGACATGGTATTTGCGCCATGGTTGACGGCAGGTCGATGCTTTTGGGAAACATAAAACTTATGGATGAGTACGGTGTGACCTGTGAACGCTATAAGGAATCAGGAACACTGGTATATGTTGCCGCTGACGGACATTTCGAGGGAGCTCTTTTGATTTCCGATGGGATTAAGGAAGGAGCAGCGGAAGCCATCCGGGAGCTTAAGGCACTTGGCGTTAACAGAAGTGTCATGCTTACAGGTGACAGAAATGAGACTGCCCGGGCTGTATCCGAGGAATTGAAGACAGATATCTGTTATGCGGAGCTGCTGCCGGGAGATAAAGTTACTAAGGTGGAAGAATTACTCCGTGAAGAAAGAAAAGGAGGTTGCCTTGTTTTTGCCGGAGACGGTATTAATGATGCCCCTGTGCTTGCAAGGGCGGATGTCGGAATAGCAATGGGAGCCATGGGATCCGATGCGGCCATTGAAGCCGCGGATATTGTTCTTATGGATGATGATATAAGAAAGATAGGGACGGTTATCGGAATATCGAGACGTACGATGGGCATAGTAAGGCAGAATATTGTTTTCGCATTGGGAGTAAAGCTTCTGGTACTTGTTTTAAGCGCTTTTGGAGCAGCAAATATGTGGGCAGCCGTATTTGCGGATGTAGGTGTATGCGTGCTTGCGATACTTAATTCCATGAGGAATCTTAAAGAGGTGCATTAAATCTTTCCCGAGTTTGTTTAAAGCTATGGGAAATATGCAGGTGTATTTAAGGATCGTTATACTGGTATTTAGTGCTTTTATGTGCTAAAATATACCACATATAGTAATTATTGTGAAACTATTCAAGTATACACCTCGGAGATATCATGAAACATTATAGGGACTATGTATCACTAAAGCTGATAAATGCTGTTTCGGAGTTTTTTCTTATCATAATTGCATACCTGATAGCCGCAATGGTAAGGTATTATCTGGGAGAGGAAGTGATCCAGGTATTCCATCGCGGCGACATCGTGAAGTTTATTCCGTTTGCGTTGGCATGCGGTCTGCTCAGTATTATTCTCTATACTGTATTCGGGGACTATTCGACCATACGGGTAAAGAATGTACGTAAAGAGATAACGCGGGTATTCTTTATTCAGGTTATTTCCGGAATATCCACTGCAGGCTTACTCTTTCTCACAAACGGTAGCCAGTTTTCCAGGGCATGGCTGGTTCTTTTTATCGGCGCATCTATAGTACTTCTTGTTATAAAAAGGATAGTCTTTTCGGCTTTCAGCCTTTACTGGTGCCGCAGGAACCAGGGACTTGCCAGTGTCCTTATAATAGGAACAGGTAATAATGCAAGACGTTATTTCAGAGGCATGGAGAAAGTCCTTCATAAAGAGTGTGAGTATGCAGGTCATATAGCGCCGGCGGCAGACCCGCAGATTGGATCATATCTGGGAACATATGATATGATCAACGAAATTATTGACAGAACAGGTGCCGATGAAGCGGTTGTGTGTTCGGAGATAGAGGAACAGGTTCTTAACAGGATGCTTATTGCGTGCGCGATAAAGAGCGTCATGGTATACATAGTTCCTTCCTATAATGATTATTTGAGCGGAGGAAGGATACTGAGTACCTACGGTGATCTTAATATGGTTGAGGTTTCTGCGCTCAAGGTTGACAACATTCTCGGAGTCAATATAGCAGTAACCAGTATGGAAGGCACGATAAGCAGAATAACAGAGAATCTTAAGGACTGGAAAGGCCAGTATATATGTGTATCGAACGTACACACAACAGTTATGGCTCATGAGAATCCCGAGTATATGAAGATTCAGAATGAGGCTGTAATGGCTCTTCCTGACGGAAGCCCATTATCTTCATACAGCAGGGACAACGGTAAAAAGACGGCAAAACGTGTTACGGGTCCGGATCTTATGAGGGAACTGCTTATAAGGAGTGGCGAGAACGGCTTTTCGCATTTCTTTTACGGGTCTACGGAAGATACTCTTGCCAAACTGAGAGAAAAGATAGAAGAACGTTATCCGGGAGCAAGAATAGCAGGCATGATCTCACCGCCGTTCCGGGAGCTTACGCCCGAAGAGGATGAGGCTTATGTTAAGCAGATAAATGATGCAGCGCCCGATTTCCTCTGGGTTGGTCTTGGAGCTCCCAAGCAGGAAATATGGATGGCGAACCACAGAGGCAGGATTAATTCACTTATGCTTGGTGTGGGTGCGGCATTTGATTTTGAGAGTGGTAATGTGAAAAGAGCACCCAAATGGATGCAGAATATGAAGCTTGAATGGCTTTTCAGAATGTTTCAGGATCCTAAAAGGCTGGTTAAGAGGTATTTTGTTACCAATATTAAATATCTGTGGCTGACCAGAAAGTAAGTACGTATTATATTCGGAAGAGGTAATGGAAATGGCGATATTATCTTCTGTGTTATTGACACAGTCATACAGAAACAGTTACCTGATTGCCTCGGCAGTTGCGATAGTGACAGGTTATTTGATAGGAAGCATTAATCTGTCATATGTTATATCAAGATCCAAAGGATTTGATATAAGAGAGCATGGGTCCGGAAATGCCGGCGCATCCAATGTTATCATAACCGTAGGAAAGAAAGCCGGAGCTTTCGTAGCCTTGTTTGATATCTTTAAGGCATATTTTGCGGTAAGACTTATGAGGATTATTTTTCCGTCGCTTTTTCTTTTGGGTGTAATAACAGCGGTAGCTGCAATACTGGGGCATATATTCCCTTTTTATATGGGCTTTAAAGGGGGAAAGGGGTTTGCTTCCCTCGGTGGTTCTATACTGGCGCTTGATTACAAAATGTTTCTGGTACTTCTTATAATGACTATATTCGTTGTTTTTATAACTAATTATGTCTGCATAGGACCGGTATTTGTGTCAGCTGTATTTCCGTTTATTTACGGATATACATACAGGGCCGAAGGAGGTATATATGCGGCTTTGATCCTGTTTATTGCAACGTTTGCGATTGTATACAGACATCGAGAGAATTTCAGAAGGATAAGAGAAGGCAATGAGCTTAAATTTTCTTTTCTGTGGAACCGTAAAGCAGAGGCAGACAGGTTTGGAGTTGAGAATGATGATGGAACGACATATCCTTTTGAAATGGAAGCGGACGACGGATTTATAAAGCATAAAGAACAGGAAGGGTAAAGCGGTAAGATAAAGCAGAAAGAGAAAAGATGCACTGTACAGTGCATCTTTTCTCTTTCGTATGATATTTATTCTATCAACTATGCTATTATTTCTTTAATCCGTATATACAGCATTGTCTTTAATGATATCAAAAGCCTTCTGCTTATACAGCGACTGGATAAGATAGGGATCACCGAAGCGTTCCTTCTGCTCTTCATAAGAGTCATCGTTTCCTTCTGTTTCGACAAGACTTGCCTTGTAATCCTCAGCAGTTAATTTTATACCTTCTTTTTCCATTATAGCCTGATAGGTAAGTATTTTCTTTTCCGATTCCTGACAGGTTACGATAAGATCCTTGTCATAATGCTCTTCATCCGAACCCTGATATTCATAGAAATCACTGTATCCGCTTCCGTACATCTGGACGTATATCTGATTCATATATTCGTATTCTTCCATTGAAGTATACTTTTGGATTGATTTAAGCTGTCTTAAATATCTGCCCGGATATTTAAGGACGGTGGTGTTGTTTTCAAGATAATTGGATATCCAGTTGTCCAGGTTGCTGTCATAGGAAGTATCTTTAAAGTACTGAATGTACTCATCTACCGTACTTCCGTTATCGGAAAGATATTCAGCAACAAACTCATCGGTGAACTCAGGATATATGCCATTGATCGTACAGTCAAAAACTGCATCTTTACCCTGAAGCTCTTCCTTTGAATAATCATCCGGGAAGGTTACTTCAACCTTAACATTGTCACCCACTCCTGCTCCGATCAGCTGTTGCTCGAAATCATCGATAAAGGTTCCGGAACCTATTGTAAGATCTGATCCGTTTCCGTTTGTATTACCGCCGTCAAATTCGACACCGTCGATTGTTCCTACATAATCAAGGTTTATGATATCGCCGTCTTCGATCTTCTTGTCGGTTTCGGTATCCAGATGCTGTTTGCGTTTGGATTCAATTTCGTTCTGAATATCTGTCTCCGTTGCTTCGATTTCATTCTTGGGTATTGATATTCCTTTATATTCGGGGAGAGTTACGCATGAAGAAGCTGTTACCCCTTTGATATAACCGTTATCATCGAGACAGGCACTGTAATCGTCACTTGGTGTAACCTTATAGGAAGCTTTTACAACCGCTGCGGCTATCAGATATATTACACCTGCAGCTATAAGCGCAAGTATCAGAATGCTTGCGAAACTTCCGGTTATGGCTGACCGTTTTGCCTTTTTCTGCTGATCCTGGCGTTCGATACGTTTTTTCATGCTGTTACTCATATTATTGTCAGCATTGTTTTCTTCTTTGTTTTTTCCCATCTGTTATCATCCTCCTTACAACGGTTTTTATTTTACATCATATTGCCGTGAAATTAAATAGGAAATATGTGAAAGTTTTGAGAACTGAGTATGCCTTTGCTCACTGTTTGCTGCCGGCTGGGGACTGCTCTCTGACCGCATATGCGCACAACGCCATAACACAAAAGATCATTGGGGTACATAATATCTGCTGATAGCAGAACATGTTATGAAGGAAATAACCGATAATAGCAGCGGTTCCTGCGGTCATGATCGCATTATCTGCTCTTTTGGCAAAGGTTATGAAAGCACTTACGAAAATACCCATATAGGTTATAAATCCGAGAATACCTTCATTGAAAAGCATGTTAAGCCACTCGTTATGGGCACAGATCACAACTTCTCCGTTCCAAAAAGAATACAGCGAAGCGGCTCTTACTTCGGATGCATAAATTACCGTGGGATAACAGTCGGGTCCGGGTCCGGTGAGAGCCATACTTCTCCATAATGGCTCCTTCATTACTTCTACAGTGTTTCTCCAGGTAAATCCGCGGTTATTTCCCCAACTGTCGTTAAAAGTGAGATATTCCACGCCTTTCAATGCATCTGTAGGCAGAAGACCCTTTGTATTAAGGACGCCGATGATTATTCCAAGGGGAATAAAGGCAATGGTACATGCCAGAATGATATTTCTGACCTTTTTGTAATCAGTTATGTTAAATGAACCTGCATTGACCTTCTTTTGTAAGAATATATAGAATCCGATAAGCAGGATGAGCAGAATAAGCGTGACCGGTGACTGTGATACAAAGAGTGACATGGAATCAAGCTCAGTGAGTCTCCATGGGAAGATAATCTGAAACAGACCGACCACCTTCATTGCTCCAAGCAGGATGATCATCATTTCCAGGAACTTTAAAAAACGCTCATTGCTTATGAATGAGACAGCAAACATAACAAGGATAATTCCCGCAAAAGCCGGATAGGCGCTGTCGCTGTTCTGTGTAACAAAGGTAGCTCCGCCGACAGCAACATAGCAGGAAAGAAGTATATTTGAGACAGAAGTTCTATTGTCATTAAACAGATAGAAGGCCATTCCTACAGGCAGCAGTACAACCATGAAGCTTGAATACCATGTACCCTGACCGAGAGTGGAAAGGAATTTGCTTATATATACCTCACTCAGATCCGCATAGATATTAAGCGGATCAACGTGGAAGCGGTTTAGGACACCGAGAAGAAAAACCAGAAATGCCGAAACAAGCATCATTCTCAGAAGATCATTTTTCCAGCTTTTCATAAAATATCTGGAAACAAGGAAAAATATGGCAACAAACATAAGCTGTGACCTGAGGCCCATATTCCAACCGCTGTAGCCTTCCCAAGGCAGATTTACCACCGATGTATCTTCGCCGCCTTTAAAAAGGAAAAAAGTCGGATATTCAGAAGTCCTTTCGGGTGAGAACAGGAAAGATACAACTGATGCGATGCCGAAAGCAAGTACCATCATATCAAGTACGGTCAAAGAGGACATAGTCTCCCTGAAGGAAGCTGCGGTCAGCTTTTTTTCCTTTATCAGACATACTATATATAGGAAAAATACGATGAAAGCGAACAAAAGAAATGTTACTGTTAAATACATGAACATTTTGTATTTAAAATCACCGATATCATAATAATTATTGTGGTAAAACAGGGGCATTGCAATGAAAAAAATGCAACAGTATGCGGAAACCAGAATTTTTAAGATGAACTGCATTACATCGGAGGCAGTTAACTCCACATTCTTTTTCTTTTTTTTGCTCATGGTAATACTCCGTAATACTTCAGACAGGTATCTGCTCTGGTAATTTGAGCGGTTTGATCATTCGCAACCGTACAGTATAGTATAACATCGAATGTCATTGTATGTCACATATTAAATAAAGAAAACGTTCGTTTTTATAATAGAATGTGGTATGATATGAAAAACAGATAAATAGTATTGATAAGGAAGACAAAATGAGTGATTATATAAGACTTAAAGACCTGGCCGGGCAGCTTCGTATAAAAAAAGGGGATAATATTTATGTGACATCGGATGTTAAACAGCTTTTATATGACTGCATGCAGCATGAAGATGATACTGATCTGAATATTCTGATTGACGGTATTATTGATATTATCGGCGAGGATGCTACGCTGGTTTTTCCTACTTTTAACTGGGCTTTCTGTAAGGGGGAGCCATATGATCATTATAAGACACCATGCAAGACAGGATCGTTGGGTAAGCTTGCGCTTAAGAGAAATGACTTCTCCAGAACAAGACACCCTATCTATTCGTTTGCTGTGTGGGGTAAGGATAAGGAAATCCTTTGTTCTCTTGACAACAGAAGCTCCTTTGGTAAGGACTCACCGTTTGCTTTTATGGTCGGCCATGGATACAGAAATCTTTTCATTGACAAAGATACACAGCACTCATTTGTTTTTGTTCATTATGCAGAAGAATCAAGCGGAGCTGTTCCGTACAGATACTTAAAAGATTTTACAGCCGATTACACTGACTCGTCGGGTCAAACAAAAAAAGAAACCTACTCAATGAATGTACGCAATTTAGGGATGGATGTTGAGAACACAATACTTCCGTTGGAGGATGAATTTATTGAGAAGGGGATAGAGGAACGCTTCTTTATTAACGGAATAGAGTATAAGATAATAGAGCTTAAGGAAAGCCACCCTATAATTGTTAATGATGTTACAAGTAACAGGAGCAGGCGTGTCTGCTCGTACATAGGTCAGGATGATGATCCCGCAATACTGGGCAAAAGCATGTATAGGCTTGCTGAGAGGCTGTTTCCCATCTGCCGGAGTATAACCGGAGCGGGTGTGAGAGAGACATTTGATATTCTTAAAGAGTATATTCCGGATCTTAAGCTGTATGAGGTGCCGACGGGAACGAAGGTTATGGACTGGACGGTACCAAAGGAGTGGAGGATTGAAGAAGCATATATTGAAGATGAGGAAGGGAAACGTATAATTGATTACAGGGTTAACAATCTGCATGTGCTCGGATATTCCGTACCTGTGGATGAATGGCTGACGTTTGAAGAACTCGAACCTCACATATACACGCTTAAGGATCAGCCTGAGCTCATACCATATGTTACTTCCTATTATAAAGAGCGCTGGGGTTTCGCAATGACCCGGAATATGAGGGATGAACTTGCTAAGGTAGCTTCGGCATCCGGAAATAAAGTGAAATATCATGCCGTTATTAAGTCGGAACTGTTTGACGGCAGCCTGACCTACGGAGAGCTGATAATACCTGCAGCCGGAAGATCAGTGAATGATGACAGGACAGCTTCTGCTCCGGTAACATCCGAATCTGCGGATGCAGGTGAGGAACAGACACCTGAGGTATTTCTTTCTACATACATTTGCCATCCGTCGATGGCTAACAATGAGTGCTCGGGACCTTCGGTGATGACACATCTGATAAGCTACATCAAGAGCCTCAGGAACAGAAAGTATACCTACAGGATAGTCTTTGTTCCGGAAACGATAGGAGCGATCACATATCTGTCACGGAATCTTGAAGCTATGAGGAGAAATGTGATTGCCGGTTTTAATCTTACCTGCGTAGGGGATAACAGGGATTATTCGATTGTTCATTCCAGGTATTCGGATACACTTGCTGATAAAATACTTATGGAAGTCCTCAGAGAGCATTGTGATTCATTTTCTGAGTATTCATATCTGAAAAGAGGTTCCGATGAACGGCAATATCAGGCTCCGGGTGTGGATATTCCTCTGGTATGCTTTTGCAGATCAAAGTATCACGTGTATCCGGAATACCATACTTCCGGTGATAATATGTCAATTGTTAGTCCTGAGGGCTTTTACGGTGCGTTTACCGTAATGCGAAAATGCATAGATAAACTTGAGGCAATACCTTTTACTGATGGAGCTGCTTATCTTCTTGATAAGGGAGAAACGATCATACCTTCAAATACCTCAGGGAATGATGAGAACGGTAAAATATACAGAGTCACCTGTTTATGTGAGCCTCAGCTGGGCAAAAGAGGGCTGGTTCCGACGATGAGTTCCAAGGAAACCTATCAGGAGACTCTTGCCATGAAGGATGTGTTGGCATATGCGGATGGAACGCATGATGTATATGAACTTGCAGGGATCATTGAACAGCCGGTAGAGGTTGTGCGCAAGGTTATCGGCCAGTTGCTTAAGGCAGAGCTTCTGGATGAGGTATGTTGAGCTATATTAAACAAACTAAATTCGTTACTATAACAAAGATTTAGCTGTGAAGGAGCGCTTCCGGAAAGATGATGAGGGATCGCAGAGGAGAGATAGGATGAGCAGAGAAGAAATAATGGAGAAGGTTAACGAGATATTCAGGGATGTGTTCGATGATGATACCCTGGTGATAACCGATGAAACGAATTCGGACGATATAGAGGACTGGGATTCCCTTGAACATATTTCACTGATTATATCAATGGAAAAGGAATTCGGTCTCAAGTTTGATATAAAGGAAGTTAATAAGCTTGAAAATGTAGGGCAGATGGTGGATATGATCAGAAATAAACTGGACGAAAAATAGATATCTTTGTTATATAACAACGATACATAACTGCAATACATAACATCGATATACAACATTGATATGAAACAGTGATATGCAACGTTATTATATAACACTAATATGTAACGCTAATATATAACATTAATATGTAACGATGATATATAACAATGATATGAATGGAGAAATATGAACAGATTTACATATGATGAGATTGAAGTAGGCCATAAAGAGTCTTTCAGGGTGAGAGTTACCAAGGAGGATATGGACAGGTTTCGCTCTTTAACCGGTGACATCAATCCGCTTCACGCAGATCCTGGTTATGCGAAGGAACACGGTCACAGAGACTGTGTTGTTTTCGGAATGCTTACTGCATCATATCTCTCAACGCTGGCAGGAGTATATCTTCCGGGAGAGCATTCGCTTATACACAGCGTAAAGACCAAGTTCTCGGGTGCAGTATATGTGAATGATGAGCTGACGATAGAGGGTACGGTTACAGAAAAGAACGACACATTCGAGCTGATCATTGTCAAGGCTGTTATTAAGAACGGGGATGGAGAGAAGGTGTGTAAAGCGGAGATGCAGATTGGAATCATCTGATTTAAAGCGGTTCCGGATAGTCGCCTGATAAGGATGAATACTTTATCGCTCGATTAATTGCATGCCGGATGAACCGTTTCCGGTGTAAGGCATAAGATACATGAGATGAATCAGGCAGTTACAGTTATATTTAAGGAGGGTTTACAATGAACGAGATCGAAAAATTACAGGAATGGATCAATGAAAGCAGTTATATTGTCTTCTTCGGAGGCGCCGGAGTATCAACGGAAAGCGGGATTCCGGATTTCAGGAGCGTGGACGGACTGTATAATCAGAAATATGACTATCCTCCGGAAACAATGCTGAGCCATACCTTCTACAGGGCGAAGACGTCGGAATTCTACAGGTTTTACCGTGATAAGCTCATATGCACCACCGCAAAGCCGAACAAGGCGCATCTTAAGCTGGCAGAGCTTGAGGAGAAGGGTAAGCTTAAGGCAATCGTAACCCAGAACATTGACGGACTGCATCAGGCAGCGGGATCCAAGGAGGTACTGGAGCTGCACGGCAGTACACTGCGTAATTACTGTGAACACTGTCATAAGTTTTTCGATATCAATTATATAATAGAAACGGAAGGTGTTCCTAAATGTGATGCCTGCGGAGGACCCGTAAAACCGGATGTTGTATTATACGAGGAGGGGCTTGATGACAAGATCATGAGCAGATCGATAGACCATATCAGCAGAGCGGACATGCTTATAATAGGAGGAACTTCACTTGCGGTATATCCGGCAGCAGGCCTGATCAACTACTACAGTGGAAACAAGCTTGTTCTTATTAACAAGTCGTCTACTCCCATGGATAAGAAAGCGGATCTGGTGATCAACGGAAGCATAGGAGAGGTTCTTGATCAGATTAAATGTTGAAATGTTTGAATTTTGGGAATCCATGCTTGAAATCCTTTGGAATCTGTGTTATCATCTTGAATCGTGATACAAATGTTGAAGGGTTTACTTGCCCTGAGACCTTATTTTCCTTGCTTCATACACGTATATGAGGCCAGAGACCAAAAGGAGGTACTAGCATGAACAAATATGAATTATGCGTTGTTCTTAGTGCTAAGATCGAAGATGACGAGAGAGCGGCCGCACTCGAGAAGGTACAGAATTACATTACCAGATTCGGCGGTACGGTAACGGACATCGACGAGTGGGGAAAGAAGAAGTTAGCTTACGAGATCCAGAAGATGAAAGAAGCTTACTACTACTTCATCCACTTTGATGCAGAGCCTACTGCTCCCATCGAAATCGAGCATCGTGTGCGCATTATGGAAAACGTTATCAGATACTTATGCGTCAGAGCAGAAGCGTAATTAGAAAGAGAGCGTATTAATGAATAAAGTAATTTTGATGGGCAGATTGACGAGAGATCCTGAAGTAAGATATTCTTCGGGGGATAGTTCGATGGCTATAGCAAGATTTTCAATTGCTGTGGACCGCAGGTTCAGAAGAAACGGTGACGAGCAGACGACAGATTTTTTCAACTGTACGGCTTTTGGAAAGCTGGGAGAATTTGTAGAGAAATATCTGCGTAAGGGAACCAAGGTGGTTCTTGACGGAGAATTGCGTAATGACAATTATACGAACAAGAACGGCGAGAAGGTTTACAGCATGAATATCGTAGCGAATAATATAGAATTCGCCGAGAGCAAGAATGCAGCAGGCAATGACGGTTCGGCTCAGGGTTTCATGCCGAATACGGCACCTATGCAGAATGAAGCTCCCGATGACGGGTTTATGAATATGCCGGAAGATATGGATGATTCACTGCCCTTCAGCTGAGACCTGAAACAGGTCAAATAAGGAGGAATTGAAATGGCTTACAATAGACCGCAAGGTGATAATGACAGACCTGATTCTCCTATGAGGAGAAGAGGAGGAATCCGCAGAAGAAAGAAAGTATGTGCTTTCTGTGGAAAGGATAAGAACATTGATTATAAGGATGCTGCTACACTTAGGAAGTTTGTTTCGGAAAGAGGTAAGATTCTTCCCCGCAGAATTACCGGAACCTGTGCTAAGCATCAGAGAGCTCTTACAGTAGCGGTTAAGAGAGCACGTCACGTGGCTATAATGCCTTATGTTCAGGATTAACAGCTATCAGTAGTTAAGTATAGAAGGTCGACTGTCAAAGAGGGCGGTTGGCCTTCTTTATTGAGTAAACACAGTAAAGGCATAAATCATTACTAATAACTTGATATAAAAAAAAGAAAGTGATAAGCTATTTTAGTGTGATTTTACTCAATAAACATTAAGGAGAAGGGAAAATGCCGATTACTGAATTGTTGGAAAGAAATGCGGAGCTGTATGGCGATGATGTGTGTCTTGTAGAGCTGAATCCCGAGATTAAGGAAGACAGACGTAAGACATGGAAGGATTTCGATCTTATTGAGTCCAATCCCAAGGAGCCGTATAAGCGTAAGATTACGTGGAGCGTATTTGACGAGAAGGCTAACCGTTTTGCAAATATGCTGATAAGAAGAGGGATCAAGAAGGGTGATAAGGTAGGTATCCTTTTGATGAACTGCCTTGAGTGGCTGCCTATATATTTCGGTGTGCTTAAGACAGGAGCAATCGCTGTTCCGTTTAATTTCAGATATGCATCGGATGAGATACTCTATTGTGCCAAGCTTGCTGAGATAGATGTGCTTGTGTTCGGACCGGAGTTCGTAGGACGAATAGAAGACATAGCAGATGAACTTATGATTAAGAGACTGCTTATATATGTAGGAGACAACTGTCCGGCTTTCGCCGATGATTATTATACGATGGCTAACAATTGCAGTTCAAGGAAGCCCAAGGTAACAATTACCGATGACGATCTTGGAGCAGTCTATTTCTCATCAGGTACCACCGGCTTTCCTAAGGCAATACTGCATAAGCACAGGTCATTGATGCATTCATGTAAGGTTGAACAGAATCATCACGGCCAGACAAGGGATGATGTATTTCTGTGCATACCTCCGCTTTACCATACCGGAGCCAAAATGCACTGGTTCGGATCCTTGCTGTCGGGAAGCAAGGCAGTGCTTCTTAAGGGAACAAAGCCTGAGGCAATACTTGAAGCGGTATCCAAAGAGAAGTGTACAATAGTGTGGCTCCTGGTTCCGTGGGCTCAGGATATCCTGGAAGCTATAGAGAGCGGAAGAGTCAAGCTTGAAGATTATGAGCTTAGTCAGTGGAGGCTTATGCATATAGGTGCGCAGCCTGTTCCCAAGTCGCTGATAAAGAAATGGAAGGAATATTTCCCCAACCATCAGTATGATACGAATTACGGACTTTCGGAATCGATAGGTCCCGGCTGTGTGCATCTTGGAGTTGAGAATATTCATAAGGTAGGCTGCATCGGTAAGGCAGGCTATGGCTGGGAAACCAAGATTATAGATGAAGAAGGCAATCCGGTAAAGCAGGGTGATGTTGGTGAACTGGCAGTTAAGGGTCCGGGTGTCATGGTTGAATACTATAACGATCCCAAGGCCACGGCAGAAGTGCTTAAAGATAACTGGCTGTATACAGGTGATATGGCCATGGAGGATGAAGACGGATTCATACTCCTTGTAGACCGTAAGAAGGATGTCATCATAAGCGGAGGCGAGAATCTGTATCCTGTACAGATAGAGGACTTCATACGTACCAACGCAAAGGTGCATGATGTAGCTGTGATCGGTATTCCGGACAAGAGGCTCGGAGAGGTAAGCTGCGCTATTATTGAGCTTAAGGAAGGCGAAGGGATGACAGAGGATGAAATGAATGAATTCTGTCTTAAGCTTCCCAGATATAAGAGACCTCATAAGATCATATTTGCGGATATTCCAAGAAATCCGACCGGTAAGATTGAGAAGCCTAAGCTTCGTGAGATGTATGGTGGCAAAGGACTTGTTGCAAGCCAGAACGAATCATAGTGGCATTTACTCATAACACACATATATATCAATTACACAGGGAGACTGACAGATGGATACTATAGTAAGAATCAATGACGCGGTAAACAGCTTTGCATGGGGATGGTTTGGTCTGATCCTGTTACTTGGAACGGGTCTTATATGTACTGTAATAACGAAGTTCTTCCAGATAACACATATTAAACACTGGTGGGGCAAGACCATAGGAATGGTCTTTAACAAGGACTCTCATGTAAAGAATGAGGCAGGCTCGGTATCCCAGTTTCAGGCTCTGTGTACTGCGCTTGCAGCAACCATAGGAACGGGTAATATTGCCGGAGTAGCTGCTGCAATCTGTGTCGGAGGACCGGGAGCCGTATTCTGGATGTGGATAGCAGCCATATTGGGCATGATGACCAATTATTCCGAAAATATCCTGGGAATATACTTCAGAAGAAGAAATGCCGAAGGTGAATGGTCGGGCGGCGCAATGTACTATCTGAGCGACGGACTCGGATCTTATAAAGGGTGCAAAGGCCTCGGTAAGGCTTTGGCTGTCATTTTCGCTTGTTTTGCAGTGTTGGCTTCCTTTGGTATAGGTAATATGGGTCAGATAAACAAGATCACGCTTAATCTTGAGTCGGCGTTCTTCTCGGGCCTGTCCGCTGAAGCAGCGGGAGGTGCCTCTGCCATTAACTGGATCATAGGTGCTGTTCTTATGTTTATCGGTGGTGTTATTATCCTGGGAGGACTTAAGAGAGTTGCTGCTTTTGCCGAGAGAGTAGTACCCTTTATGGCAGTTGTTTATATTATAGGTGCCATTGTTATAATAATAATGAATATAAGCAGTCTGGGAGCTGTTTTTGCTTCGATATTCCGCTTCGCATTCGGTCCTAAGGCTGTAGCCGGAGGGGCAGCCGGAACAGCTGTGCAGATAGCAATGAATACAGTAAAGAGCGGCTGTAAGAGAGGAGTGTTCTCTAACGAGGCCGGTCTTGGTTCTTCGGTAATGGTGCATTCGAATTCCAACGTTAAGGAACCCATTAAACAGGGCTTATGGGGTATATTTGAAGTATTTGCCGATACCATCATAGTGTGTACAATGACGGCAATAGTGGTTCTGTCTTCGGGGGCAATCGATTTAAATACCGGTTTGGCAGCAGAAGGCACCAACGATGCTACTCTTGTTGCGAAATCATTCGGAAATGCTTTCGGAAGACCCGGTGAGTGGTTTGTAGCTATTGCAGTTCTGCTGTTTGCTTTTACAACAGTTATGGGATGGTCTCATTACGGATCTAAGGCTACAGAATACCTGTTTGGCGTTAAAGGGGCGAAAATATACAGATGGATCTTTGTTATTATGATAATACCCGGTGCCGTTATGACATCATCGCTGGCATGGGATATCTCGGATACATTTAATGGACTTATGATGATCCCCAACCTTATAGGTGTACTGTCACTGACACCTCTGGTTGTTAAGCTGACAAATAATTACAAGGAAAGAAAGCTTAACGGGAAGGATATAGAGCCTATCCTTTCGTTTGACCCGGATATTCAGAAGGAAATGGCAGAGGCAGTAAGGAACGGAGCAGAATAATGCATAATATCTGACAAAGAAATATATCAGATCATTGGTTGCAGAAAAGGTTGACAGAATCTCAGGATGATTGTAAACTAATACATGGTTTACAATTTGAAAACACTGTTTGCGTGTTTTCGTAAAGAAATTATATGAGAGAGGTACTGTCATGGAATCAGGATCTAAAGTAAAGAAAATGTGCTATGTAGCGCTTGCAACCGCGATAATATGCGTATTGGGACCGCTGTCGGTTAACATTCCGGTAAGTCCGGTGCCGATATCATTGGCTATACTGGGTATTTATATAGCCGCATACGCATTGTCGGCCAAATGGGCAACTGTGGCCTGCATTATATATATTTTGATCGGTCTGGCAGGAGTTCCGGTACTTGCAGGCTATACGGGAGGTCCACAGAAATTGTTTGGTCCTACCGGCGGATATATGATAGGATATATAGCGGTAGCATTTTTTACAGGATTTTTTATTGAAAAGTTTGAGAATAAATTCTATATGCATGCTGTGGGCATGCTGATAGGCCTTGCCATCTGTTATTCTCTTGGTACTGTATGGCTCGCGAAAGTTGCGGGAATGAGCTTTGGAGCAGCTCTTGCGGCAGGGGTAATCCCCTTCATACCAATGGACATAGTTAAGATGGTTATTGCTGTAGCGGTAGGTGTTCCGCTCAGAAAGGCTCTGAAAAGGGTAATATACAGTGAAAAAGGATATCAAGGTCTGTCTGGTTAGTTCATCGGGAGGCCATCTTACACATTTATACATGTTAAAATCATTCTGGCAGGACAGGAACAGGTTCTGGGTAACCTTTGACAAGAAGGATGCAAGGAGTCTGCTTAAGGACGAGAAGATGTATCCTTGTTATTATCCGAGCAACCGGAGTATCAGGGCTCTGATAATAAATTCTTTTAAGGCATTCAAGATACTGAAGAAAGAACGTCCTGACCTGATAATATCATGCGGGGCAGCTGTGGCGGTCCCGTTTTTCTATGTTGGAAAGCTGTTTGGAGCAAAGCTTATTTACATAGAAGTATATGACAGGATAGATTCAAGCTCTCTGACCGGCAAGCTGGTATATCCGATCTCAGACAGATTTATTGTTCAGTGGGAAGAGCTTAAGAAGGTATATAAAAAGGCAGTATATCTTGGCAGTATATTCTGATGATGCATATTTCCGGGAAGTTGGAATTGCCTTCTGAATGAGGATGATTTAAAGCAGGCATAAGAGGAGTATTTAATGATCTTTGTTACGGTCGGGACACATGAACAACAGTTTAACAGGCTGATAAAATGTGTGGATGAACTCAAAGGAAACGGAATAATAAATGATGATGTTGTTATCCAGAGCGGATATTCTGATTGCGCTATAAACAACTGTGAGTATAAATCACTGTGCAGATTCGAAGAGGTTGAGGATTATTTCAAAAAGGCAAGGATAATCATAACACACGGTGGTCCCAGCTCTATAGTACAGGCTCTGCAGGAAGGAAAGATCCCGATCGTGGTACCACGGCTTAAGAAATACGGAGAACATATAAACAATCATCAACTAAGCTTCTGCAGGGCTGTGAACGAGAGATATAACAATATCATACTTGTAGAGGAAACAGATGGCCTAAAGGATGCAATACTTAATTATGATAAATTGAGCGGAAGCAGGAAAACAGCCGGATTCAGAAATAATGAAGCATTTGTGGCAGGACTTGAAAAGATAGTAGAGGAGCTTTAAGAAGCATACGGATTATGATACCCAAAAAGATACATTATTGCTGGTTTGGCGGAAATGAACCCGATGAAGCGGTCTTAAAGTGTATAGAAAGCTGGAAAAAACACTGTCCCGATTATGAGATAATTAAATGGAACGAAGACAATTATGATGTATTCAAACATCCTTACATGAAAGAGGCGTATGAAGCTGGGAAATGGGCCTTTGTTGCGGATTATGCGAGGTATGATATACTCTATGAAAACGGTGGGATATACTTTGATACTGATGTAGAGGTCATAAGGAGTCTTGACGATCTTCTTATAAACACTGCATTTACCGGAATGGAAAACGGATATGAGGTTGCGACCGGATTGGGCATTGGATCCGAACCTGGAACTGAAATAATAAAGAATTTGCGTGATATTTATTCGGAGATGCATTTCAAAACAGATCACGGATATGATACAACGCCATGTGTGGAATATACAACCCGATATCTTAGACAGAAGGGATTAAAGTCTGAAGATATAATTCAGACAGTGGAAGGACTGACGGTATATCCAAAGGAGTATTTCTGCCCGGTAAACGCAGGATCGAGGAGGGCAAAGATCACAGAAAATACTTATTCGATCCATCATTTTGCAGCCAGCTGGTATCAGGGCGGAAGAATTACCAAAGAAATAAAGTACAGACTTATACCTGTAAAAAAAAGAATGAAACGTGTGGTAGACGGAATATTTGGTGATGGAACGTGGAAAAAAATAAAGGTTCTAATGGGAAAATAGCCAAATATGCTATTGATCTTTCTACTTTCGGTACAGAGCATGCGGGCGGTAAGGATGAGGTAGCATTTAGTCTCATAAGAGGCCTGTGTGAAAACGGGCATGCCGGAGATATCATATGTTTGTGTAGATCGGAGCTTAATCCCACGATCAGGTCGATATATGCGGATATTGATATTATAAATACGGATGATACGCTGTTTTATATAAGAAATATCAAAAATATAGTTCGTGAAAACAATATAAAGGTTATTTTATTTACAAACAAATCCACACCCTGGGTGAGGCTCCCAGTTCCAAGCGCGGTAATACCGCATGATATTGAGCCCTTCCTGTCAGGAATTGTTAAAGGTGTACATTACAGATTCTTTGGCATAAGAAGTAAGGTTAAGATCCTGTTAGATTTCTGCTTTAGAGACAGGGTCGTTGCCATATCGGATTATGATCTTGAAACTATGAGGGGAATTCTCCCGTGTTTTAAGGAAAAATATATAAGAATTTATGATCCGGTAAGATTTGTTGAGATCAATAAGGATGTCGGATCATATATAACAGCTTTAAATATTCAGTGGAGACATAAAAATGTCGAAACACTTATAGAAGCATATGCGCGTATTTATAAAGAGGTGCCGTACAATCTTCTTCTTATAGGAAAAAAACCGGATAATTACAATTATCTTATACGTATCATAGAAGAATCAGGTATAAAGGACAGGGTTACGTTTACCGGTTTTGTTTCTGATGAGGATCTTAAAGGATTGGTTTCAAAAACTGCGATATATGTTAATCCTTCCCGGTTTGAAGGCTTCGGTATGACAGCAGTAGAGATGATGGGGAGCTGTATTCCTGCCATTATTTCCGATACAACCGCAGGCCCGGAAGTAACTATGGGGCTGTGCAGATACTATGGTCCTCCTGATGATCCGGACGAACTTGCAAAACAAATACTGGAAGAATATCGCAGGCCCTTATCGGAAGAAAGACTTGAAAGCATTGCTAATGAGGTTAAGGAACGTTATTCGTATATAAAGATAAGCAGATTGTACTGGGATTTATTGGAATCCATGGCAGTGGAACGAGGATGATGCTTTGACAGATGGCCGCGGTAAAGTAAAAATATCATTGATAACCGTTTGTCTTAATTCGGAAACGACAATAGGTCGTACGATAGACAGTGTGTTTGCACAGAATTACGATAATATCGAATATATAATAGTGGACGGCTGTTCTACGGATTCGACCCTTAAGATCGTTAAGGATAAGCTTAAAGAAGCTCCCTTTGAAACGGTAATCGTATCAGAACCCGACAAGGGGATATATGATGCGATGAATAAAGGGATAAAGCTGGCAACCGGGGATCTTATTTGTATGCTTAACAGTGATGACCGGCTTACGGATAATGCTCTTGATGCGGTTGCCGGACATTACGATCATACGGATCTATTGGTTATTTACGGGATGGAGAGACGTATAAAGAACGGAAAAGAAAAGGAATGTTTTTTATACGGGCATGAGTTTATTCCCGAAAGGAATCTTGCGCATCAGGCGTGTTACATTTCAAAAAAGACATATGATACATTCGGTCTGTATGACACATCATATAGATCGGCGGCAGATCATGATTTTATCCTAAGACTATATATGAGCGGGCAGGTTACGTTTATACCGGTATATGAGGTGTTGATCGATTTTTATGAAGGTGGGATCAGTTCAGGCTGTTTGGGAAATATAGAAGGAGCCAGGGTAAGAAAGAAATATGGTACTATCGGTACC
>JAILNV010000008.1 GCA_024691125.1 Lachnospiraceae bacterium
GTTCGGAAATAATTCGGTAAAAAGAGTAACGACAACGGTAGGTCCTGAGCAGGAATATTTCCTGGTTGACAGGGATGTATACAATAAACGTAAGGATCTGATTTACTGCGGAAGGACTCTGTTCGGAGCCAAGGCACCTAAGGGTCAGGAAATGGACGATCATTATTTCGGAGCGATCCTGCGCCGGGTTCAGGAATATATGGAAGACCTGAATGACGAGTTATGGAAGCTGGGTATCCTCTCAAAGACAGAGCATAATGAGGTGGCGCCTGCACAGCATGAGATGGCTCCTATTTTTGATACGGCCAATATCGCGATAGATCACAACCAGGTAACCATGGAGATCATGAAGAACGTTGCCAAGCGTCATAACATGGTCTGCCTGCTTCATGAAAAGCCGTTTGCCGGCGTTAACGGATCGGGTAAGCATAATAACTGGTCCATGATAACGGATGAAGGAGTGAATCTTCTCGAACCCGGGAAATCACCTCATGAAAATGCACAGTTCCTCCTGTTCCTTACGGCCATAATAAAGGCAATAGACGAGTATCAGGATCTTATGCGTGTTTCGATCGCTTCTGCCGGAAACGATCACCGTCTCGGAGCCAGCGAGGCGCCGCCGGCTATAATGTCGATTTTTCTGGGAGACGATCTCGGAGAGATCTTTGAATGTATTGAGAAGGGAACTTCGTACAAGAATCAGGGAATAGGCAAGATGGAGATCGGCGTTCATGTTCTCCCGAGCTTCCCTAAGGACACTACTGACAGGAACCGTACATCACCGTTTGCGTTCACGGGAAACAAATTCGAATTCCGTTCCTGCGGCTCATCCATGTCGGTATCGGGTCCCAATACCATTCTTAATACGATAGTTGCGGAGGAATTAAGACAGTTCGCGGATGAACTGGAACCGGCGGATGATTTTACAGGAGCTCTTAACGAGCTAATAAAGAGGACTATTCAGGAGCATAAGCGTATCATCTTTAACGGTGACGGATATTCAGAGGAATGGAAGAAGGAAGCGGCAAAGAGAGGACTGATGAATCTTCCCACAACCGTCGATGCGATGCCGACCGTGCTGGCAAGGAAGAATATTGATCTGTTTGAGAAGCATGGTATTTATACGGAGACGGAGGTCGGATCCAGATATGAGATCAGCCTTGATGTATACAGCAAGACTATCAATATCGAGGCAAATACGATGATAGAGATGGCGAGACGTCAGATACTTCCGGCAGTTAACAGATATATCGGCAGACTCGCGGAGACGCTCAGCATAAAGCTGTCCGTTGATCCGCTTATAAAGAGCGGGATGGAGAAGGATCTTGTTAAGAAGCTGTCTGTGCTCGAAGATAAGGCGTATGCTCAGGTTAACGATCTGGAGAAGCTTCTGTCAAAAGCTCCGTCCTATGATTCGGATAAGCTTGCCTGTGCAACCTATTACAAAGACAGGATAATCCCTGCGATGGAGAAGCTCCGTTCATATTGTGATGAAATGGAGGCCAATACGGCGTCGGAGCTGTGGCCTTTCCCGACATACGGAGATCTTCTGTTTTCAGTGTGAATAAACAGGCAGTAAGCATAATTATCCTGCCGGTGGAAACCGGCAGGCCTAAAAAGGCGTGACATATATAAATGGCATTACAGATGTATCTTGGCTGCTCCGGCAGCGGGAAATCATACAAGTTATATAAACATATCATAGAGGAGTCGCTTCTGCATCCGGAAGTGACTTATCTCTTTGTTGTGCCCGAACAGTACAATCTGAGTACACAGCGAAGGCTTATTTCCATGCATCCAAACAAAGGAATACTTAATATCGACGTACTCAGCTTTACCCGCCTTTCTCACAGAGTGTTTGAAGAGGTGGGATATCGAAGCGCCAAGGGAGTTACGATAGATGATATAGGCAAGAATCTTATTCTCAGGCATATACTGTCCGGGAATGAGGATAAGCTTACTGCACTGTCCGGTGTGTTCAGCAGGCTTGGGTATATCAGCGAGATCAAATCCGTAATCTCTGAATTTATGCAGTACGGGATAGGGGACAGGGAACTGACGGAGCTTATTGATAAGAGCAGTGGCAGAGGGATACTTAAGGCAAAGCTTACAGACATGCAGCTGCTTTACAGAGAATTTCTTAAGTACATAAATGAAAAATACATTACAACCGAAGAAATCCTTCAGAAGGTCCGGGACGCTGTGCCGCGTTCCGCCAAGCTTAAGAAGAGCGTTATAATCCTGGACGGATACACCGGCTTCACTCCGGTACAGATGGATCTTATAGAGGAACTGCTGAAGAACTGTATAGATGTGTATATGACCGTGCTGCTTGATACAGAAGAGTGCAGAAAACGAATACAGACAGCAGATGCAAATAATGAAAAAAATGAAAAAGATTATAAAGAAGAGGACCTGTTCTACCTAAGCTATAAAACCCTGGCTTCCGTAAACAGACTGTGCAAGGAGAATAAGATCACCGTAAAGGATGATGTACTGCTGACAGAGGATATCCCTGCCAGATTTGTATATGATGATGAAGGTAATCTTATAGAAGAGGAAGGCAGGAGACATGAGCTTATCCATTTGGAGAAATATCTGTTCCGTGCAGAATACAAGCCTTTCATGAGCGTAAATGCCGCATCGGCAAATCCTGAAGAAAACAGCATACACATCTTTAAAGGTATCAATCCCGAAGAAGAAGCTACGGAGGCTGCTGTACGCATAGAGCGGCTTATAAGGGATAAGGGATATCACTATAGAGATATCGCGGTGGTTAGCGGTGATATGGATACCTATATGAATGCGTGTGCAAGAGCCTTCACGGCATATGATATTCCGTTTTTTATTGATAAGACTTCACCGGTGCTTCTAAACCCGATGGTTGAATATATACGGTCGCTGTTTGACATTATAACAGAGAATTACAGTTATGAGTCGATATTCAGATATCTTAGAACGGTGGTGAGCGGTTATACGCCGGAGGAGACGGATGCGCTCGAGAATTATGTATTGCGCTATGGGATAAGAGGCAGGAAACAGTGGGATGCACGTTTTATACGTAAGCCAAAGACAATGGAGCAGAAAGAGCTTGACAGACTTGATTTGCTCAGGGAAAGGATAGCATCAGAGCTTAAGCCCTTTTATGAAGAGCTTACACAGGGAACCGGATATTCCGAAACAGAAGAAGTCATGGCATCGACCTGTCTGGACGTTAAGGTGATATCAACCGCTCTTTACAGATTTATGAGTGCTCACGGTCTTCAGAAAAAAATGGCTGAGCTTTCAGAGATGCTTGATAAGCGCGGGGATAAGATCAGAGCCGTTGAATTCGGGAAGATATATGAAGAGGTATGTATACTTCTGGACAAGATCGTACGTTTTCTGCCGGGAGAGGTTATTTCCATAGAAGAATACGCTGAGCTTATGGATGCAGGCTTTGCGGAGATAAGGACCGGCATAATCCCGCCTTCGGATGACTATGTCCAGATTGGAGACATCACGAGGAGCAGGCTTCGGGATATAAAGGTACTGTTCTTCATGGGTGTTAATGACGGCATTATACCCTCTCAGGCATCAGTCGGCGGTATCATTTCAGATATGGAGAGGGAGTTCCTGACATCAGACAGCAATGCGGAGGGAAAAGCCATAGAGCTTGCGCCTACTGCAAGGATGCAGGCATATACCCAGAGGATGTATCTGTATATGCTTCTCACCAAACCTTCCCGTGATCTGTATATTTCATATGCGGGGCTGTCAAGAGACGGTAAATCATTAAACCAGTCATATCTCATAAAGACGGTCAGGAGAATGTTTCCCCATATAATAACCGGTTATCCGTCAGAAGGGATCATGAACCGCGTATATAACCCTGTCACCGGTTATTATGTACTGACAGAGAGGATACAGGATGCGGTCCTTAATTACAGTGATGATGATTTCCTTGAATACGGTAATCTGCTCGGCGTACTTTCCGGTGATACCGGATACAGGGACAGGATAAGGCTGATGCTTGATGCGGCTTTCTGTGAGGGGGCTCTTAAACAGAAGGATATGATAAGCAGAGCCGTGGCAAGGGCATTATACGGGACAGAGCTTACCTGCTCGATAACAAGACTGGAGAATTACGCCCGTTGCGCTTATTCGCATTTTCTTAAGTACGGACTTTCTTTAAAGGAAAGGGAGCTGTTCTCGTTTGAAGCCAGTGATATCGGATCGATATTTCACGATACGCTTGAGACATATGCACAGTTACTTAAGGAGCGGAACATAAAATGGCGGGATGTGAATGAAGAGACCCGCTCGGAGGTTATAGATGAATCAATAGAAAGGTGTATAGCAAGAGAGGATTACAGCTCAATATACGGTTCGTTCAGAACCGGATATATGATCAAACGTATGAAGCGGATAATGGCAAGAACGGTTGATACTCTGACAGCCCAGCTGAAAAAGGGAGAGTTCGAGCCGTATGACTTTGAATTCTCATTCAGCGCCGGCAATGATTATGGTTCGCTTAACATCGCCCTTTCAGAAGAAGAAAAGGTACGTCTTATGGGACGTATTGACAGAATGGATCTGTGCGAAACGGATGAAGGCAGGGTATATGTAAAGATCATTGATTATAAATCCGGAAATAAGAGTTTTGATCTTGCGGCTGTTTATATGGGGCTGGATCTTCAGCTTGTTGTCTATATGAATGCTGCCTGTGAATATGTAAGAAGAAGGTTCGGTGATAAAGAGCCGGTACCTGCGGGAATGTTTTATTATCACATAGATGACCCTTATATAAGCGTGACGGATGACAGGATCAGTGATGAAGAGGTAGAAGACAGAATAGCGAAAGAACTCAAAATGTCCGGACTGGTGAATTCGGATGAAAAAGTATACCGGCTTATTGACAGCGATTTCACCGGGCGGTCCGGGGTAATACCGGTATATGTTAAAAACGACGGTGAATTCGGCAAGGGAAGCAGCGTTGCAGATGAAGAAGAGTTCAGGATAATATCTGATTATGTAGGTCGTAAGATAAAAGAAGAAGGGCGTGAGATCCTTGACGGAAACATTAAAGCGGAACCTCATATGAAGTCAGAAGGTGATACAAGTCCGTGTGCCTATTGTGATTATTATGGCATATGCGGCTTCAATGGCAGAGGGAGTGTATATTCGGATCCTGTTTACGATCAATCTCCGGAAGGAGCTTCCGGTAATGATGAAACGGATGAGACAGGAAGCTCTCCCGATGCTTTGAGAGGGATACTTGCAGCTATGAAGGATCATATCAGCACAAAGGAACAGTAACAGGGAATAAGGTTTGATAAATGGCATTTACCGAAGAACAGCTTAGGGCAATTAAATCAAGAGGTGAGGATCTGCTGGTCTCCGCGGCAGCAGGCTCAGGTAAGACAACAGTGCTTGTTGAGCGTATCATACGCAGAATCCTAGATGATAAGTCTCCTGTCGATATAGACCGGATTCTTGTCATGACCTTTACCAAGGCTGCCGCTGAGCAGATGAAGGAAAAAATAATAAAGGCAATAGATGAGAAACGTGCACATGATCCGTTAAACCGACATCTTATACGGCAGTCGGCTCTTGTACATAATGCGAAGATTTCAACGATACACGGTTTCTGCCTTGATGTAATAAGAAATCATTTCCAGGAAATAGGGGTAGATCCTGATTTTCGCGTGGCTGATGAGGCTGAGGCAAAGCTGCTTAAGAAAGATGTGCTTGAGAAGGTTATAGAGGAAGCCTATGAAAAGTCTGATGACAGTTTTATAAACATGGTCGAATGTCTGGCCGGAGGAAAGAATGACAACGTGCTTGAAGACATGTTGGACAGACTGTATGATTTCTCGATGAGCTCCCCCGAACCTGAGGAGTGGCTCAGAAGATGTGAAGAGATTTATAAGTCACCTGAAAATGATACCGCCTGGCTTAAGCTTATAATG
>JAILNV010000009.1 GCA_024691125.1 Lachnospiraceae bacterium
CAAACGTTAAGGATATGAGCTATCTGTTCTGCGCCGATGATTCCCTTCGCGAGATAGTGAACCTGTCCGCTCTTGATACCGGAAATGTAGTGGATATCTCGGGTATGTTCGGTAAATATATGCATGATGCACTGTTTGGCACAATGAGTGATAAGAAGAACCTTCCCACTACCTACTGGACATCCAGGGACTCAGGTTCCTGGATCAATGACAGAACAGTAGCATCCGGGTTCGAGAATCCCACCTTTGATGTACGGTTCTATGGTCAGTCCGGAAATACCGGCTTCTTTGGACCCGCAATTGAAAGCCTTGACCTGTCGAATTTCGATACAAGAAATGTTAAGTATGCATACGGTGCCTTCTGCTGGATGCCCAATCTTAAGGAGATAAAATGGGGCGGGAATACCACCTTTGAGAAGGTGACGGATGCAAACTTTATGTTTATATTACCGGCACTTAAGAAGATGGATCTTACGGGAAGAAAGTTTAATTCCCTTAAGTACGCCTTCCGTATGCTTATGCTCTACAGTGCCGAGTCGCTCACCCTTGGAAAGGATTCCCTTAATCTGTCCGCTATAGCACAGGATGAGGGCTTTACTGTTTCGGTACCCAGGGTAAGAGAGGTCGATTTCAGAAATGTGAAGTTTGGAGATAACAATAAGGCATTCTCAGGGTATAGTCTGTATGATGACTATTGGGTATCCCATCAGTTTGTCTATGAGGCTGAGGGTCTTGTTGCTGCAACTGATTTGAAATTCCCCGCAATGCCCGAATTTGCCACTGCCGCCAAGCTTCCTCCTGTATCCTTTAAGGATGGGAATAATACAGAATTTACCACCATACAAGGCGGAAATACCGGTGAGATAAGTCTGACATCAGGGGATGATCCTGCAAAGCTTCCCGTCGAATCCGTCGGTGTAACTGCGGTTATCGATATGGGAACCAGTGGCGACGGATGGATGATGAATAACGGGGAGAAATATAAGCTGCTTGCTACAATTCATCCACTCCGCGCAGTCCAGGATGTGACATGGACATCCTCCGACACTTCCATTGCCACAGTGGATGAGGATGGTATTGTAACGGCAGTCGGCGGTAAATATGGCGGAGCGGAGGTGACTATTACGGCAACCTCCAAGGCGGATAGTTCCAAGTCAGGCTCGTCCACGATAAAGGTTTATCTTGCCATGCTTGACGGTGATGAGCCCGCTCCTTCGCCAACACCTTCGCCTACCCCCACACCGACACCGGTGCCGGATAACATGGATGTAACCGGAATTTCTCTTAATAAGAGTGCGGTATCGATGTATCCGAATGAGACCTTCAAGCTGTCGGCAACGGTAAGTCCGGCAGGGGCTGGGAATAAGACTGTGTCATGGAGCAGTTCGGATACAGGTGTGGCTACGGTTGACGCAAACGGAAATGTTAAGGCAAAAGCAGCAGGAACGGATGGTTCAGCGGCTACGGCGACCATAACCGCTACGGCCAACGGGGCGGCATCGGGAAGCACGGTGACGGCTTCGTGTACAGTGACTGTGCTGCCTTCGGAGATTGTGGAGACAGGAGAAGATGATACACCCATAGACCCCGGCATCAAGGCTATTGATGAAACATCAGGCGAAGCCAAGGTATGGGTGGCAGGACTTAACAACAGCGGCTATTACTACACCGGCAATGCAATAAAGCCCGCAATCCACGTATATAAGGGGCATAAGCTGCTTGTTGAGAAGACGGATTATACGATCGCGTATAAGAATAATAAGAATGTATCGTCCGGCGTTACGGATAATAAGAAGAAGCCTCAGATCATCATAACGATGAAGGGTGAGTACAGCGGAAATGAGCCGGTATATTTTGATATCGTGCCTACGCCTCTTGATAAGATTGAGGTAAGTGATGGAAGCCTTAACGCCGTATATAAGGCTAAGAAGAAGAATCAGCTTAAGCCTGTGCTCATGTATGGCTCTGAGAAGCTTAAGTACGGGAATAAGGAGCTTGTGTTCAAATGGTATAAGGCAGACTCCGAGGGTAAGGCAACGGACGTGGAAAGTACCTGTATAGAAGCCGGTACCTATGCTGTAAAGGTATTCAAGGGATCAGGCAGCAATTTCTCAGACAGCTCGAACAATGGCAGGCAGATAGCCACGATAACGGTAACGGATTCAAGAATACTTATGAGCAGCGTTAAGATAAGCGGCTTCAAGAGTAACCTTCCATATAACAAGGGAGATGAAGTCCTTCAGGCTGTAACGCTTACATATAAGGATAAGAGCGGGACATATACGCTTAAGGAGAGCAAGACCTCAGGTGACGGTGGTGATTATACGGTAACGTATTCGGATAATCGTGAGGCGGGAACGGCCACGGTCATCTTTGAAGCTACCGAGGGAGGCAGGTTCTGCGGCAGGCTTATCAAGACTTTCAAAATAACAGGTAAGTGCGTGCTTACGCAGGGCAAGAACGGTGAGCTTAATACAGGCGAAGCCGGAGTGATACTTGGTACGGGCTCAGGTCAGGATGCGTTTGATTTTACCGGTTCAAACATCACGCCGGTGGTCACCGTGAAAGCAAGTATAGTGAATAACAGCGGAGTGGCTGAGCTAGTGACTCTTAAGCAGGGCACTGACTTTACGGTAAGCTATAAAAACAACAAGGCTGTAGCTGCGGCTGATGCAAAAAATAAAAAGAACAAGGACATCGCTCCGCAGGTCATCATAAAGGGCAAGGGCAATTATGTCTTCGGTACGGCTAAGAATGCAGGGATAGTGAAGAGGTTCGCCATAACTCAGGCAGACCTTAACAGCCTTGTGCTGACCATTGCGGATAAGGCTTACAGTAAGAAAAACGGCGATTATAAGAAGACCAAGATAGTCTTTTGCGACAGTGACTACAGAGATCTTAAGCTGAAGGAGGGCAGGGATTACGATGTAGGATCATACATTACATCGGATAGCACCCAGGCTCCTGCGGCCGGACAGACAGTGACGGTGACCATTACCGGAAAAGGAAGCTATAAGGGCACGGTTAAGGGAAGCTACCGTATAAGCGATAAGAGCTACAAGGATATAAGCAAGGCAAAGGTTGTGGTCAACCCCAATGCAAAGGGCAATGCACAGGCATGTGTTTATACCGGCAGCGGAATAGAGCCGGGACAGACAGGTCAGCCCGGACTTATCCTCACTATGGGAAGCGGTAAGAAAATGGTAACACTTGCTCCCAAGACTGTAAGCGGCGGAACCGTGACAGGCGACTACGAGATAATCGGCTACTACAACAACGTGAATCCCGGCAAGGGAGCGGTGATCCTCATACGCGGCATAGGAAGCTACAGAGGTATAAGAGCCGTTAAGTTCACGATAAGCGCAGCCAAGGTATCAAGCCGCTGGGGCGGAGTCTACGTACAGTAACCTGCTGCACTAAATTCAATAAGACTTCATTAAGTGCACTACATATTCCCCGTGATTTATGGTATCTTTAGATACATAGTCACGGGGTTTTATTATGAGCATACTTAAGAAGATAAATTAGTGGCTGGTCATTAACTCTTAAGCACAGAAAATTAATGAATTATACGTGATTTTGCGATATATTAAATGCAAGGATATTTGGCATTTTTGACACGGTGAATAGCTGTGATGTCCTGTAGACAAGGAGGAAAAAATGACAGGACAAACAGCAAAAGAAAAACGGACAGCTTTATATTGCAGGCTCTCAAAAGATGATGGCAATTATGGTGACAGTTCCAGCATACAGACACAGAAGGAAATACTTGCAAGGTATGCCACAGATAATGGCTTCGGAAACATATCTTACTATGTTGATGACGGCTATTCCGGCACCAATTTCAACCGACCGGATTTTCAGAGGTTGCTCACGGATATCGAAAACGGAGAAATCTCGGTTCTGATCACCAAGGATCTTAGCAGGCTGGGAAGAAACTATCTGGAAACAGGAGTGTACCTGGAGTTATATTTTCCGGAACATAATGTGCGGTATATAGCCATAAATGATTCGGTGGATACTATCAATACCGAAACCGTTGACTATACGCCCTTCCGTAATATCGCAAATGAGCTTTATGCGAAGGATACCTCAAAGAAGATCCGTAGTGCAAAGCGGGCAAGGATGCAGGCCGGGATGTATGTGGCACCATTGGCACCATACGGTTACAAAAAGGATCCGGCTGATTATCACAGGCTTGTGATCGACGAGCGTTATGCTCCAAACGTACGCAGGATCTTTGAACTGGCTAAGGAAGGTCTGGGTGTGACCCGAATAGCGGGCTACATGAATGCACAACATATCCTTACACCGGGAGCGGTAAATGAAACCGGAGGGTTTGAGCGTTGGTACAACGGAGCGGATGACCCCAAACGTTATGAATGGGGACCGCACGCCATCAGAAATATCCTGCGTAATCCGGTTTATGCCGGACATCTGGTGACCAATAAGGTTCTTAAGCCGTCATTCAAGAGCAAGAAGAGGTTTTCTGTACTTCCGGAAAACTATATCATCGTAGAGAACATCCATGAGCCTATCGTATCACCGCAGGACTTTGAGCTGGTGCAGAAGCTTATAACGAGTCACAGGTGTACGCCTGATCAGTCAGACGGGTGGGAAAACATCTTTGCGGGATTGATAAAATGTGAGGATTGCGGCAGATCAATGTCGCTTCATAAAACCAAGCGCATTAAACGTGATGATCCCATCGATATGTACTGTTTGATGTGTAACACTTATAAGACTCACGGAACATCCGACTGTACGGCTCACAAAGTGGAAGTGCGGGATCTGTATCAGGAAGTTCTTGCAGATATACGCAGACATGCTAGAGCGGCTTTTAAGGATGATGCAAAGATGACAGATAACCTGCTTAAGCAGCTCGGAGCCGGGAAAAAGAAGCAGTCCGGAATCATTACAAAGGAATTAAAGGAAAAGAAGACCAGATTATCCGAAGTTGACCGCTTGTTTCAGAAACTGTATGAAGACAGGGTTAAGGGCAACATATCTGATCGTAATTATCAGATGATGAATCAAAGGTATGAAGAGGAGCAGACCGCTCTTCAGAGACGTATCGAAGAGATAAGCACCCTTCTGATCGAAGAAGACAGTAAGAGTGATAATGCGGAGCAGTTTATTAAGTTGATAAAGGAATATGCCGGTATCAAGAAACTTGATGCGGCTCTGTTTAACACACTGGTAGAAAAGATCACTGTCGGAGAAAAGAAAGAAACGGAAGACGGGGCAACACAGGAGATCAAGATCTACTACAAGTTTATAGGCAATATCTCATAAAGAGAAGGATTTACAGATATAATGAAAAGATGCGCAAAATCCATCCTTCAGAA
>JAILNV010000020.1 GCA_024691125.1 Lachnospiraceae bacterium
GAATATGTGCCGCCGCTCCTGCAGGCAAGCCTTGATGAAGAGGATGCCATGGCAGAGAATTCGAGGTTTGCCGTTTATGAGAACATGCATAGGGAGAATCCGGATTTCGCAGGTTACCTGAATATAGAAGGAACTAAGATAGATAATCCGGTAATGTATTCGCCCGAGGATCCCGAGAAATATCTCGAGCGTGACATAAACGATAAGAAAAGCAGCAGCGGACTACCGTTCATAGATGCCGCATGCAGTCCTGAGCCTGCCAGCGATAACATAATAATATACGGTCATAACATGAAGAACGGTACCATGTTTGGGACGCTTACTGACTACGAGGACAAGAATTATTACATGGCTCATCCGGTTATACGGTTTGATACTCTCAAAGAAGAAAGAATGTATGACATCATATATGCTTTCTACGACAGGGTATACTATGAGGATGAGAAGGATTTCCGCTTTTATGATTTTATCGACTATGCCGATGAAGATGATTTCAACAGGACGATGGATGAATTTAAGGATAAATCGATATATGACACCGGCGTGGAAGCGCATTACGGCGATAAGTTCATCACACTTGTCACCTGTTCCTATCAGGAAGAGAACGGCCGCTTTGTTGTCATGGGCGTGTTGCGCGGGGATGGTTTGGATACCGCTAGGGCAGATCACTGGACTGAGGAAACAGAAGGAGCCGGAGGAACAGAAGGAGCGGAAGGAACGGAAGGAACAGAAGGGGCAAAAGGAACAGAATGAACGGAAGGAGCACATGGAAAAAGAGAAGGATTTTAGTGCCGGAGACGACATGACTTGACAAAAAGTCAGAAAATATTTAAAAATTTATGCAAATGTGTGCAAAAATGTGATATAATCTGTTTTGTGAGTAGAAAGGTGTCTGAATGCATTGAGTTTTGTGTGACAGATACCGGAAATATTAATATTTTACAAGGGGGTCTTATGCAGGATTACAAGAAGATTGACTACGCAAAGAACAAGGACGTTGTGCTCCGCTATGTACCGGGGCATTTCATTACACCCAATTCGCACGTAAACTATTACATGGATCTGACGGATATGAAATCACGTCAGCGCGAAGCAAGGGCAACAGGTGAGGAAATGGCGGATATGTATCTTTCATCCGAGGTGATAGACACCATATTGTGTCTTAACGGAATGGAGGTTGTCGGTTCGTATCTTGCCAACAAGCTTACCAAGGCAGGTATCATTTCTGCCAACAGACACCAGACGATGTATATTACCAAGCCTGAGTACAATGCCGGCGGTCAGATGATGTTCCGTGAGAACAACCAGCACATGATACGCGGTAAGAAGGTACTTGTAATAATCGATACCGCTACCACGGGTGATACGTTAAGGAGTGCTGTCAGCTCGGTTAAGTTCTATGGCGGCCAGGTAGTGGGTATATCGTCTATTTATTCGGTGGCATCCCAGGTTGAGGGCGTCCAGATCCGTTCTTTATACTCGACAAGGGATCTTACGGATTACATGAGCTATTCGATGGATAACTGTCCTCTGTGTAAAGCAGGTGTGCCGGTAGATGCTATCTGTAACGGTTTCGGCTATTCGACAGTATCATAGAAGACCGGAAAATATGGGTTACAAGGGATAAACATACTGTGGGCTGAATGGACAGAACTTCGGTATGTGAAGAATTAATGTGTTGGTATGGGATGAAAGGAGAAGGGATATGGAATTTACAAGTAAGTTATTTGGCAAGGTTGTGATCGACGACAGCAAGATCATTGAATTTCCCGAGGGGATACTGGGATTTCCGGAGCTTAAGAAGTTCGCACTCATATACGATAATGAGAAGAATACGGCCGGTGGATTTAATTTCCTGGTTTCGATCGATGAGCCCGCATTCGGTATGCCTGTGGTTCCGGCGTTAATGGTTGAGCCCGGTTATTCGCCTAAATTCACGGAAAATATAGAGGGTACGATTGGCGGATTGACAGAGGATAATGCGCTCGTGCTGGTTACGATGACAATACCTTCGGATGTAACGAAGATGACGGTAAATCTTAATGCACCGCTTATAATCAATATGGATACCAATAAGGGTGTTCAGTCGGTTGTGGGTAATGAGGAATACGATGTGAAGTATCCTATTTACGATAAGCTTAAAAAGGAATGACAACAGGAACAGGATACAGCTAAGATGATAACGCTCTCCGTTCAGCATGCTTGTATGGCGGGGAGCGTTTTTGTAAGAGGATGATATGGCGGACAGATATAAAGAGCTTAAGAATTATCTCAAGGAACTAAACAGCGTGGCCGTCGCTTATTCGGGCGGCGTGGATTCAACCCTTCTTCTGTTTGCCACCGCAGAGGCTCTTGACGGAAGGGTGCTTGCACTTACTGCCGACACGGGCTCGGTACCGGATCGTGAGCTTATATCTGCAAAGGAGTACTGCGGTTATCTGGGGGTTAAACACAGGGTGGTAACAACCCATGTGCTGGAACTGTCGGAGCTGTCAGGCAATCCCAGAGAACGGTGTTACATATGTAAGAAACATATATACAGTAAATTCCTTGCTGCAGCATCCGAAGAGGGATATAAGCGGCTTGCGGAGGGCTCGAATGCCGATGATTTCAATACATACCGGCCGGGGCTGAGAGCGCTTAAGGAGCTTGGGATCATCAGCCCGTATATGGAGCTTGGGATCACGAGAGAGGAGATCGAGGATATGTCAAAGGAGCTTAATCTTCCGACCTTTGACAAACCTTCTTTTGCGTGCCTCTTTACGAGGTTTCCATACGGTGAAGAGATAACCGAGCCGAAACTGATACGTGTCGATAAGGCGGAGCAGGTGCTTCTGGATATGGGATTCAGACAGCTGAGGGTGCGTTCCCACGGTGATATTGCAAGGATAGAGCTAATGCCGGAGGATATGGAATACTTTATGAAGGATGATGTGAGGTCATCTGTGTATGAGAATTTCAGGCGCCTTGGGTATACATATGTAACTCTCGACATACTCGGCTTCCGAAGCGGAAGCATGGATGAGGGAGGCGCGATCATACCGGAGGTATGATTTAGCATCGCGCCGACCGATATGTCATAAGGAGGGACCCGCGAAGTGGGAGGATGCCTTGTGACTTACCCGAAGGGAGGCGCGATCATACCGGAGGTATGATTCAATAATATAAAAAGAGGTAACAATAATGATCGAACTGAAAAATATTTCATTCGGAGTAGATGATGACAAAGGAAAAAAGGAAATAATAAGGGATGTAAGCTTCACGGTTCCTGACGGTAAACTGATAGTTATAACCGGCCCGAACGGAGGCGGCAAGTCAACGCTTGCAAGACTTATAGCAGGAATAGAGAAGCCTCTTTCGGGGAAGATCCTGCTCGACGGTGAAGATATAACCGATATGTCGATAACCGAGAGGGCTAAGAAAGGAATCGGCTTTGCTTTCCAGCAGCCTGTACGGTTCAAGGGAATAGAGGTGTTTGACCTTATAAGACTTGCGACGGGAAGGAGCATATCCATTTCCGATGCCTGCAGTTACCTGTCGGCTGTAGGACTGTGCGCCAGAGATTATATAAAGAGAGAGGTTAATTCGAGCCTTTCGGGCGGAGAGCTTAAGAGGATCGAGATTGCAACAGTGCTTGCCAGATCACCGAGGATTTCGGTGTTTGACGAACCTGAGGCAGGAATAGATCTTTGGAGCTTCAAGAATCTTATCGAGGTTTTTGAAGGCATGCGAAAGCATATCAAAGAGAGCTCCATCCTGATCATCTCGCATCAGGAAAGGATACTTAACATTGCTGATGAGATAATGGTTATAAAGGATGGGCGTCTTATAAATAAGGGTACCAGGAATGAACTGATGCCGCAGCTTATGAGTACCGATTCGGCAGTCAGGGATTGCAACGGCGTAGGAGAGAAAGCTGTTGATATTACACCTGAACCTTGCTCGACAAGTGCTTTGATATGATAAAACCGGAGGTATGTACCGATGCTTCAGATGGATGAAATACAAAAAAGAATATTAAGAGAGGTAGCCGATCTTCACGAGGTGCCGGAAGGAGCGTACAACATACGCGCCAACGGAGTGTCCGCGGGAAGAGCCTCGACTGAGAATATAGAGATAATACCCCGTGAGGACGGGCAGGGACTTACTATAAAGATTAAGCCCGGAACCAGAAATGAGAGTGTGCATATTCCTGTTGTGATGACGCAGAGCGGACTGAGTGAAACCGTATATAATGATTTCTATATCGGAGAGGATTCGGATGTTGTTATAGTTGCTGGCTGCGGAATAGATAATTGCGGCAATCAGGATTCACAGCATGACGGAATTCACCGCTTCTTTGTCGGCAAAGGCGCAAAGGTAAAATATGTTGAGAAGCATTACGGCTCAGGGGACGGCAGGGGTAAGCGCATACTTAATCCCGTGACGGAGGTCTATCTTGAGGAGAACAGCACCGCCGAGATGGAAATGGTTCAGATCAAGGGCGTTGACGATACTACGAGAACAACAAAGGCAGAGCTTAAGGAAGGCGCCGGACTCGTGGTTCGTGAGAGGCTGATGACCCATGGTGATCAGAAGGCTCTCAGCATTTATAAGGTAGAGATGAACGGTGAAGGCTCACATGCCGATGTTGTATCAAGATCCGTGGCAAGGGATACATCATGGCAGAAGTTCGATGCTATCCTTACAGGTAATGCTGCCTGCTCCGGACATACGGAATGTGATGCGATCATCATGGATGAAGGCAGGATACTGGCAGTTCCGGGTCTGGAAGCCAATAATGTTGATGCGGCGCTGGTCCATGAGGCAGCCATAGGAAAGATTGCGGGAGACCAGCTTATAAAGCTTATGACGTTGGGACTTACTAAGGAAGAAGCTGTCGAGCAGATTATAAACGGCTTCCTGAAATAGTGTTGGCCGAAATAGTTATCCAATTATAGTTTAATGGAAGGGAGGGATATGATGATTTGTCCTAAATGTAATCATGAAAATGAAAATGATGCCAAATACTGTGGTGAATGCGGTGCGGATCTTACAGGATCTGCACAACAGGATGCAGTAGAACAGGCAGCTCCCGCGTCACAGAAAACAGAGGCGGCAGGCAGCCGGACACCGTATGTTAAGGCGCCGGCAGATACTGTAACAGGTAATGCGGTAGTATATCCCATGAGTAATCCGGGAGGTGGAAAGGAAGCGGGGAATGAGCGGAAATGGGTACTTCCCCTTGTGATAGCCCTGTCTGCCATAGCAATCATTTTTGCGGGAATAGTATGTACGGCAGTAATATTTAAGAGTTACAAAAATACAATAAAAGCAATAGAAGAGGCCGAGATTACGGATAAAGGAACAGATACAGAACCAGAGGATGAGGATATGAGCAATGTCGTAGAAAGCGAGGAGGGGAAAGAAAACAGGGATGCGGCTGCCGGTTCCGACAGAGAGCTTACCGTAGAGAAGCTGGAACGTCCTTCGATCATCGACAGGGAAGCAGAAGAATATTATGACAAGGATCTTGTACCTTCGGTTGCAGAGTACAGCGTTAAGCCGGATCTGAGCGATATTTACAATCAGGCTGACATAGAATACCTGCCCGATAAGGCCAAGGCAAAGCTCGCAAAGAACCTTTTCGTCGTTATGGATGAGCGCGGCTTCGAGTTCTACGATATATACGAAGGTAACAGATACGGCCAGACACCTAACTTCGTTACCGTAGATTCAATGATGCATACATACCATGTATATTTTTCATATCTCCTAAAGAAGCTGGAGAAAGAGGATCTGCTGGATGAGGTTGAGGATCTTACCGAGATAATGTATGACAGATCGCTTAAGCAGTATGAAGAGCTTAAGGGCTCCGAGTGGGAAGATGCGGCGCTTATGAGTGTTGAGTTCTTTGCAGTGGCAGGATCGCTGCTTGATGAGGATGTTGACATTCCGAAGGCTGCCGCAGAGACGGTTGAAGCGGAGCTTGACCTTATAGATAACGGCGCAGTGTCTGTTTCGCCTCTGTTAGGAGATTTTGAAGATTATTCGCAGTATAAACCTAGAGGTTATTATGCGGGTGATGAGGAGCTGGAAAAATACTTCCGATGCATGATGTGGTATGGCAGACGGGGCTTCGAGCAGAGAGAAGAGGAGCATATGCGCAGTGCCCTGCTTATGACTCTTGCAATGGATGGAGAGGCGCTTGACAGATGGGAGGGTATATACACGATAACATCCTTCTTCGCAGGTGCTTCTGATGATGAAACATATTATGAATTAAAGCCTCTGGTTGATGCTGCTTACGGAGAAATTGATGATGTTACGTCACTTATCGGAGATGAGGACAGTTTCCTGGCTTACTATGAAGCTACAAAGAATATGGAACCTCCAAAGATAAATTCCATTCCCGTATTTGAAACCGATGAGGAAAACGTGATCCCTTCGTTCAGGTTTATGGGACAGCGCTTCTCGATAGATGCAACCATCTTCCAGAACCTTATGTACAGAAGTGTGGACGAGAATGACAAGGGTGATAAGAGAATGCTTCCCGATGCACTGGACGTTCCTGCGGTTCTAGGTTCGGATACGGCATATAAGATTCTTGAAGAACAGGGAGAAACCGCGTATAAGAATTATCCTGAGAATGTTAAGAAGATGCAGGATGAGCTATCGAAGGAGGACAGTGAGCTGTGGACAGCGAGCCTGTATGCACAGTGGCTGAATACACTTCGTCCGATGCTTACTCCCAAGGGAGAGGGTTATCCGTTATTCATGCAGTCTGATGAGTGGAATAAGAAGACTGTAGAAGGGTTCCTTGGAAGCTATGCAGAGCTTAAGCATGATACCATACTTTATTCAAAGCAGGCCATGGCAGAGATGGGCGGCGGCTGGGACGAGGAAGTGGATGACCGCGGATACGTAGAACCTGAACCTGTTGTATATTCAAGATTCGCACAGCTTGCCGAGAATACGGCCGCAGGCCTTAAGGAATACGGACTTCTGGCCAAGGATGATAAGGATAACTTAAACAAAATGGCTGAAATGGCTAAGCTCCTTGTAACGATATCAGAGAAGGAGCTGCGCGATGAGACTCTTACTACCGAGGAGTATGATTTTATCAGGGATTACGGCGGCGATATAGAGCATATATGGGCAGATGCCACCAGGGATGATGAGAATGAATATCCGAGATCTGACGAGCATCCCGGTGCTATAGTAGCTGATGTTGCCACAGATCCTAACGGAAGCGTACTGGAGCTTGGAACCGGTGAAGTGGGTGAGATATATGTTGTGTGCCCGGTGGCCGGAAAGATAAAGGTATGTACGGGTGCGGTTTACAGCTTCTATGAATTCAAGTGGCCGCTGAGCGACAGACTGACTGATGAGCAATGGCGTCAGAAGCTGGGCATATGGCCGGTAAGCGGATATGATTTCGAGCCTGATAAGAGCATAAAACAGCCTGAATGGACACAGAGCTACAGAGCACAGTATGAGTGGAACTATTAATGGAAAAAGATGGACAGCAATAAAGGCAATGACAGTGGCAGCAGCAGCTGCCGCTGTTTTTGCGCTGCTATATTATTCGGGCGTGTTTCTTCCGGGGTTTGCATCTTGGCATGAAGTTGTGATATCTGCAGAGACAGAGGATGAACCGGATGAGATAGTGCTTAAGAACCGCAGGCTGAGCGCCTATAAGGACGGTGAATGTATCTTTAAAACACCGCTGTTGTGCAGGGTGCAGAATGCGATCTTTACGGACATAGACAGGGACGGGATGAAGGAGCTTATTCTGCTTAATTTCAATATCGGAAGATACGGTGACCACCGACCTTTCTGGGTAAGGTTCGATCCGCCGGTTTTCCGCCAGCACATATATATTTACGATTATGATCCTGCAAGGGAGCTGTTTCGCCCTATATGGATGGCCTCGGACATAGGAATGGAAGCTTCGGACATGGAGAAGGATATAGAGAAGGATATGGGGATGGAGGCTTCTGAGATTGAGGCGGGGAAGAGTATGGGAACGAAGGCTTTGGATACGAAAACAGAGAAGGATATGGAGAAGGCGACATCGGGCGCTAAGAAGAGACCGGGGGATAAACAGGTGCTTATACTCACCGACAGACATGGCATGCAGACAAGGTGGATGTGGATATCCTTCGGGCTGCGGTGCGTGGATTGAGACCTTGATATAATCGCTGTTTTTTGATATCATGAATCTATTCGGTACAGTTACGATATTTATAAGAGGGGAGAGAAAATGAAAAAAAGATTTGTTAAAGTATTGGCTGCTTTTCTGGCAGCTGTGTCAGTATGTGCGGCGGTGCCGGTTAAGACGGAAGCCGCTACATCAATGAAATGGGGAATCGACGTATCTTATCACCAGGGAGCGATTGACTGGTCGGCGGTTAAGGCAAGCGGAGTGCAGTTCGCGTTTATCAGGGCAGGCAGCTTCAAGAGCGGTACAGACGCATATTTTCATCAGAATATGAAGGGTGCGCTGTCCGTCGGGATCCCGGTTGGAATCTATGTTTATTCATATGCTGCGAATACGCAGATGGCTGCCAATGAGGCGCTGTTTGCCATATCGGTCGCCAAGGACTACCCGGTATCATATCCCATTGCCTATGATATAGAAGATTCATATCATAAGGGAATGTCGCAGTCTGAGATACAGGCTCTTATCAATACCTTCTGCTCTACAATAGAGGGAGCCGGATATACTCCTATAGTATATTCGGGAAGGAATTTCTTCAGAGATAAGATCGGATCGATAGGTCAGGATAAGTGGGTGGCCCAGTACGCTGCAGCCTGTGATTATCCAAGCTACACCTTCTGGCAGTCTTCTTCGAAGGGAAAGGTAAACGGAATAAAGGGCTATGTGGATATCGACCATCAGTATAAAGACTATTCCGGAACTATCATAGCCAACGGCTTCAAGACACAGAAGGGTAAGACCTTCTATGTCGAGAATTACATGATGCACCGCGGATGGCTCGAGCTTGACGGAAAGAAATACTATTTCGATCCGCTGCTCGGGGTGATGCAGAAGGGACTTGTGGCAGATACATCCGGTGTTTATTATATGGGTGAAGACGGAGTGATGCAGACCGGGCTTGTTGATATAAACGGAGTTAAGTTCTACTTCGATCCCAAGACCGGCGGTATGCTGACCAATACATCCGTAACGGTAGGCAAGAAGACATATATGATCGATGTAACCGGAATAGCGACAGATGTTACCGATATCATGAATGCGGCAGCTGCGGCAATGCAGCAGGGAATTCAGCTTCCGATACCGGCGCAATAAATACTGAAATTGGACTTGAATATAAAACAGGCAGGGGTTTTCCTCTGCCTGTTGCATTTTGGGGCGGTAACTATAAGATGATTCAGGGGTCAAAACTACATTTTTTATGGTTAACATAATGCTGTGAATAACAGATTTACTCATGTGTTTTACGTGTAAGGATTCCCGCAATAAAATTATAAATTGCCTTATAGAGAAGAGAGAGAATGACTGAGAGTATGAAATTAAGCGGTACGAGTATGAAAAAGAGCCAAGCGAAATCCTTCATTTCGAAATACCTTCTCTTGGCATAGTCAAAGATGATGATATCAAGCGTTCCCGAGAAGAGGTATATTTCAAGGGAAACGGATGATATGAGAGCAAGTATCTTCTTTATGAAGCCGTTCTTTATATCTATATCATAAAGTAAGAGGAATATGGCTGCCGCACAGACTGCTACCGTGATGCAGTTATAACCGCAGTCCACAGTACCGAGTATGCTCCAGTTAAAGTTGCCTCCGGCTGCATACTTATATGAAATCACCGCATTGATTATAGGAAGTATTACGATCACGGCAATAAGCAGAAGCTTGTTTAGCTTTGGCCTGTTCTCTCTTAAATAGCATCCGAGGAAGTAGTAGAGAAGCGGGTACATCATCTGCCAGTAGTTGGGTGCGGCAAGCTCGACCACTGAGCTGACAGATGCGATCAGGGTGTTGGATGATGCTGCGGGTAGAGCGATAATAGGATACAGAGTGGTCACCATGGCAAGAGAAATAAGAAGGATATGCTGTTCCTTCTTTGACTTTAATGCATGCCACAGCCTGTTAAGGAAGGGGGCTATGGCCATGAGAGATAAGTAGAAGCCGACATACCAGCCTATTGTGTAATTACCCATGGCTGCAAGTGCTTCCTTTATTCCGTAAACCTTGCCGTAATAATAATTGCCCACAAATATTTTGATGGTAGAAATTACGAAATATGCCGCAAATACAGGGATAAGACTCATGTAATGAGCTTTGTCTATATCCTTGTTGCACTTGAAATATCCTGTGAGCATCATATAAAGAGGAACGCAGCATAAGAAGAGCCATCTTGCCGCGGTCATTACAAAGGTGACGCGGTTGTTGAGAGGAGTGCTGTAATAACCGCAATTGAAGAAAAAGTGAACCGACACCACGAATAAAGCTGCTGTGGAGCGGACAAGATCAAGCCCCGGTAATCTGCCGGATGTTTTCGTATTGCTCATTCTGACACCTTTCTTAACTGTTTTACATAAGCATGTTTTATAACAAAAAAGTTCTTGAGTATTACTCAAGAACTTCGTCGGAGTGACTGGATTCGAACCAGCGGCCTCCACCTCCCTAAGATGGCGCTCTAACCAAACTGAGCCACACCCCGTATATGAATTTATCCGGTGTTGAAAATGCCGTATCGACAAATGCAACATTGATATAATAAGATATGAGAAGACAAATGTCAAGAAAAATATAGTAAATTTGTCTTGCGGTTCTTGAAATTTATCGCTTGAAGTGCTAATATATGGCTAGATAGGTAGGTAAATGTGACAGACGGAGCTGTTGATTCGTAAATTTCAAAGGAGTGATGGGAAATGTCAACGTTATCATCAATCGGGAATTCGTTCCTGAAGGGCTATGGCTCGACTCAGGATTACAGCATATTATTTAATTCGCTGAACAAGAAGAGTTCATCGGGTTCTTTTAATATGTTTGATATTTCCGGGAAGAGCAGCGCGTCCAATCTGAGTTCCAACTTCTATACCGATTATGCCAGCATCAAGAACGGAAGCTATGGGAAGCTTACCAAATCATGGTATGCGAAACAGGCTTCGGAAGCTGAGTCATCATCCGCATCGGACAAGGCTGCCGAGAAGCCGGATTATTCCGAGCTTGCATCGACGATTTCGAATGCGGCCAAGACTATGGGCGGATACAGCCAGGGAGGCGGTTACGGAAGTGTAGACACGGCAGGAAGTATTTTTGATTCTGCCACTTGACAAGGATTGGTAAATTGGGTATTATATATGAGCGCCTTGCGGAAGCGGGGCGCTCATATAACGTAAACGTATATGGTGTTTACGAATAATATGGATGCAGGAATGGCGGAATTGGCAGACGCGCACGGTTCAGGTCCGTGTGGTAGCAATACCATGAGAGTTCAAGTCTCTTTTCCTGCACGAAAAAAGATCGTGAGTGTATGCCCACGGTCTTGTTTTTATCGGGAAAGTTCCCTTATGCAGTTTGGGAATTCATCGCTATTGCTTTTTATCATCTTCTTCCGGAACATGAGGATGGATAAGGGCATATATCCTCTGATATGCATACAGGATGATCGGAACGAGTATGGTGGCACCTATTGATGCCATCAGAAGATCAGTGGTCTTGGGATCCTGCATGAGCCCTAAGATCAGGGTCAGCACATACATTCCTATTAAAAGTGCGGCAAGAATACCGGCAAATATACGTTTGAACATTAACTCCCTCTCTGTACATAATAAAGATTAAAGCCGCTTCGATAAGATTATACCCTAAAAAATATTTAAAACCAATGACAAAATCATTTTATTGAGATAGAATTATAAAAATAGATTGTTTTAAACGGCTCAATGAGCAGTAAAGGAAACGGAAATGAAGGTAGTAAGAAATATATTGATCGTTCTGGCAGCCCTGTTGGTACTGATCACTGTACTGATAGTAACATGCGCATATAATCCGGGGCTTACGGCAGAGCTTCAGAGACTCATATACAGAGGTAAAACGGTGGAAGTGTCGAGCGTTTCCAATAATGAAGCGGCAGCCATGAATGAGGATTCGGGTGTTTCGGGTAACACTGCGAAGGCTCCGGCAGTGAGGATGAGAACACTGGAAGAGCTGGGTCTGTCTGAGGGTGACATGATCACAACGCTGGATGATTATTATAAGAACTGCCATGACCAGATAGTGGAGCGGGGTGTCGGTACCTATGATTTCGAGAATATCATTGCGACTGAGACGCTCGTGCAGGAGATATATGCTAAATACAGTGACAAGGAATATGTTGACGGATATATGAACGAGACACTTATTGAGGTGGGAGCGGCTTCATACGAGATGAACCTGATGGTCGAGGAGCTTGAGGGAAAGCATTTCAGGCTTACCCATCAGCTGGTATTAAACTAGGGGTGATAAAGGGGTAGCAGGCAATGATCTTTTTTGAAATGTTCCATCAGATGGATGAACGTCTGTACAGAATGGTAAAGCAGATGGATCCCCTGATGAATCCGTGCTCAAGGTATCTTATAGATGGTAACTGTCTGATAATACTGGGAGCCAATGTATCGCTCCGGTGGAATATAACCAACAGGGAGCTTACGGAGGAAATGCCCGTTAAGAACTTCGACCTTGCGGATGAGACGCTGTACTGGTTCTCGGAGGAGTCCGCAGAGGGCGCCATGATCAGGATGATCAGTAATGCGTTCAGACAGTGGTACAACATTGATCCGTTTAAGTCCTTCGCCGAATTCGAGAGATCGGAGAATGATATAAACAGGAAGCTCATGGAATACGGTTTCCAGATGGCATGGGCGATGGATAAGATGGCTGTTATCAGCAATGAAGGAATAGTCACGCTGGAGAGCGCCATAACGACGGCCATTGAGGATGATGCTCTTCGTACGGCGGGGATAAGCATTGATGAATGGCTGTACGATGCCAGGTATTTCAGGAGAACAGATCAGCTTGAGCGTGCAATAGAACAGTATGAAAGAGTATTAAGATACAGCAATTATAACGAACGGACATTTACAGAGGCGGCATTCTGCCTGGGTGAGAGCTGCTATTTCCTGGGTGATTACGATAATGCCGTGTCGATGTATTATAAATGCAATCTCGACTATATCGAGGATGAGAACGATTTCTATATCCATATAGGCCATGCTTTGCTTGATGTCAGGATGAAGCGATATGAGAAGGAGCTCAGAACCTATTACAGGGGGTGCCTTGACCGCTCTTATGCCACAGAGCATATGCGCGAAGTTGAACGCGCGGCATCCGAGGTAGCGGCTGAGTTAGAGGAATATGAAAAGACCTGCCTGATGATAGGAAGCAAGAAGTATAATGAACACATTGCGGCCCTTCCTCTGAAAGAGGATAACTTTAACTTTATCGAGATGGATGAGATACCCGTTGAAGAGACTAAGAAAACGGCTGACAACAGGTATCGCGATGTAAGGCTGGTGAAGCCTAAGATCCTGGCGGATTCGGATACCATCTCCCTTAATGAGACGATGTCGGAAGCTTTGGGCTATCTGTCTGTGGGTGAGTATCAGAAGGCATATGAGCTGTATTATAAGCTGGCGCAGTCACTCGATCCCGAATCGGATTATGCGACATGGGTTAACTTTCAGCTGGGCAAGCTGTACTGCATCTGTGATGATGCCGGTAATTCGTATGAAGCCCTGTGCAGATGCCGGCCGGGGAAGTTCGGGGTGGTATACAGGCAGAGTGATTTCTTCCTTCTGTATACACACGTACGTATCCTGTTGGATGATCTTGAGAGCGATGAATGCTTCAGAAAGCTTATTCGCGGCAGGATCGATGATTATTACGCCAAGTTTGATTCGGAATACATAAGCTTAAGGAATGATCAGGATGTCATGATGAAGTTCAGGAAATACGAAAAGGACTGCATGAACCAGGCAAGGGCGGAGTTCAGCGCATATGCTTTTACGGAAGAGAAGAGCAAGGGTGGAAAGAAGAAAAAGAGGGAAGGAAGAGAGAACCGTGTTCTGCGCGGTATTTCGCGTTATATTAACGAATAGTCAGCCTGTTGACAAAATTAACTGTAATTTTAGGGCGGGTTGTGTTACTATAGGTTATGCAGGTTGTATCCCTGCGGAGCATTAGGTTGAACGGAATTGCATTTTCCGTTTAATAAATTACAAATAGCAGGATTCAGGAGGGTTAGGAAATGGGATTGATTTCAGCTGCAATGGGTGCGGCATCGAGTGCACTTGCTGATGCATGGCGTGATTATTTTTACTGTGAAGCATTGAGCCCCGACGTATTGGTTGTAAAGGGCGCGAAGAGAGTAAACAAGTCACACAGCTCCAACACCAAGGGAGACCAGAACATCATAAGCAACGGTTCTATCGTGGCCGTAAATGAAGGTCAGTGCATGATCATCGTTGATCAGGGCAAGGTTGTTGAACTGTGTGCGGAGCCCGGTGAGTTCGTATATGACGAGTCCACTGAGCCGAGTATCTTCTACGGCGGTCTCGGACAGGGCATCAAGGATACCTTCGCACAGATAGGCAAGAGGCTTACTTTCGGTGGCGATACGGCTAAGGATCAGAGGGTATATTACATAAATACCAAGGAGATCATAGGCAATAAGTACGGAACCGTCAATCCGGTTCCCTTCAGGGTTGTTGACAGGAATATCAATCTGGATGTGGATATATCGATCCGCTGCCATGGTGAGTATTCATATAAGATAGTAGATCCCATACTTTTCTATACAAATGTATGTGCTAACGTTAAAGAGAAGTATGAAAGATCAGAGATAGACGGACAACTTAAGTCAGAGCTTATGACAGCTCTTCAGCCGGCGTTTGCGAAGATATCCGAGCAGGGTATCCGTTACAGCGCTCTTCCGGGACACACAACAGAGATAGCTGATGCGCTTAATGATGTGCTTTCGAAGAAGTGGGGTGAGCTCAGAGGCGTAGAGGTCGTATCCTTCGGTGTTAATTCGGTTACCGCATCACCTGAGGATGAGCAGATGATCAAGGATCTGCAGAAGACAGCCACAATGAAGGATGCTTCCATGGGAGCGGCCGCCCTTACGGCAGCACAGGCTGAGGCAATGAAGGCAGCGGCCAGCAATACGGCAGCTGGTCCTGTGATGGCATTCGCAGGTATGAATATGGCTCAGCAGGCAGGCGGTATCAATGCCAACCAGTTATATGCAATGGGCCAGCAGCAGGCAGCGCAGGCTCAGGCAGCCGCTCCGGCAACAGGTTGGACCTGCTCATGCGGCAAGACAGGGAATACCGGCAAATTCTGCGGCGAATGCGGAGCTCCCAAGCCGTCAGAGGCAGGCTGGACCTGCTCATGCGGAACGGTAAACAAGGGAAAGTTCTGTGGCAACTGCGGTGCGAAGAAGCCTGCCGGAGCGCCTCTTTATAAGTGCGACAAATGCGGATGGGAGCCTGAAGACCCTGCGAATCCGCCCAAGTTCTGCCCTGAATGCGGCGACAAGTTCGATGACAGTGATGTTGTAGGTTAAGATAACACAAGAAATTAAAATAAAAAAGTACGTCCGGGTATTGTTAAACCGGACGTATTTTTGTTATACTATATATTTAGGTGTAAACAAATACTGAACAAGGAGAATCCCCATGAAAAAGAGAGAAGACATTCATAAAATACTGATTATAGGCTCAGGTCCGATAATCATCGGCCAGGCATGTGAGTTTGATTATTCCGGAACCCAGGCTTGTAAGGCGCTTAAGAAGCTTGGGTATGAGATCGTTCTCGTTAATTCCAATCCCGCGACCATCATGACCGATCCGGAGACGGCAGACGTGACTTATATTGAGCCTCTTAATGTTGAACGTCTTACTCAGATAATAGAAAAAGAAAGACCGGATGGATTGTTACCTAATCTTGGCGGACAGACCGGTCTTAATTTATGCTCCGAGCTGTATAAAGCCGGAGTGCTTGACAAATACGGTGTAAAGGTCATAGGAGTCCAGGTGGATGCGATCGAGAGAGGAGAGGACCGTATCGAGTTCAAGAATACCATGAATGAGCTGGGAATCGAGATGGCCCGCTCGGAGGTTGCATACTCGGTCGATGATGCGCTCAGGATAGCCGAGAAGCTCGGGTATCCCGTTGTTCTCCGTCCCGCCTACACGATGGGCGGCGCAGGCGGCGGTCTTGTATATAACGTAGAAGAGCTTAAGACTGTCTGTGAGCGCGGTCTTCAGGCATCGCTGGTAGGTCAGGTCCTTGTTGAGGAATCGGTTCTTGGCTGGGAAGAGCTTGAGCTTGAGGTTGTCAGGGATGCTACGGGCAAGATGATCACGGTCTGCTTCATTGAGAATATAGATCCACTCGGGGTTCATACCGGTGATTCCTTCTGTTCAGCCCCCATGCTCACGATTCCGGAGGATGTTCAGGAGGAGCTTCAGCGCCAGGCATATAAGATAGTGGACAGGATCCAGGTGATCGGCGGAACCAATGTGCAGTTCGCAAGGAATACGGAGACCGGAAGGATAATCGTTATAGAGATCAATCCAAGGACATCGAGATCCTCCGCGCTGGCCTCCAAGGCAACAGGCTTCCCGATAGCCCTCGTATCGGCTATGCTTGCAGCAGGACTTGATCTTGCGGATATTCCCTGCGGTAAATACGGCACTCTGGATAAATATAAGCCGGACGGTGATTATATAGTTATTAAGTATGCTCGCTGGGCCTTTGAAAAGTTCAAGGGTGCAGAGGATAAGCTGGGAACACAGATGCGCGCCGTAGGCGAGGTGATGAGTATAGGTAAGACCTATAAGGAAGCCTTCCAGAAGGCTATAAGGTCACTTGAGATAGGCAGATACGGACTGGGAGGAGCAAAGGATTTCGCAGAGAAGACCAAGAAAGAGCTGATGGACATGCTCCTTGTACCCACATCAGAACGCCAGTTTATAATGTATGAGGCAATAAGGAAGGGTGCTACGGTTGATGAGCTCTACAACATAACGAAGATCAAGCCCTATTTCATAGAGCAGATGCAGGAGCTTGTATTCGAAGAGGAGACTATAAAGTCCTATAACGGACAGGTACCGCCTGCCGAGGTTCTTACCGCAGCCAAGAAAGACGGATTCTCTGATAAGTATTTAAGCCAGCTGCTTGATGTTTCGGAAGAAGAGATACGAAATGCAAGGATAGCGCTGGGAGTAACGGAAGCATGGGAAGGCGTTCACGTAAGCGGAACACAGGACAGCGCATATTACTATTCTTCATATAATATGAAGGACAGCAATCCGGTAAATACAGATACAAAGAAGGTTATGATCCTTGGCGGAGGTCCCAACAGGATCGGGCAGGGTATCGAGTTCGATTACTGCTGCGTACATGCGGCTAAGGCGCTCAAGAAGCTTGGTTTCGAGACTATAATCGTTAACTGTAATCCCGAGACTGTATCGACCGATTACGATACCTCCGACAAGTTGTATTTCGAGCCGCTGACGCTTGAGGATGTTTTAAGCATATATGAAAAGGAAAAGCCACTTGGAGTCATTGCGCAGTTCGGCGGGCAGACGCCGCTTAATCTGGCGGCAGACCTTAAAAAATACGGCGTGAACATTCTCGGAACAACACCTGAGACCATAGATCTTGCCGAAGACAGGGATCTGTTCAGGGAGATGATGGATAAGCTTGATATTCCGATGCCTGAGTCGGGAATGGCAGTAAATGTGGAAGAGGCACTTGAGTGCGCAAGGAAGATCGGTTATCCCGTAATGGTTCGTCCTTCTTATGTTCTCGGAGGCCGCGGAATGGAGGTCGTTCATGATGATGAGCATATGAAGGTTTATATGGCGGCTGCCGTAGGCGTAACACCGGACAGGCCTATCCTTATAGACCGTTTCCTTAATAATGCTCTTGAATGTGAGGCTGATGCGATAAGTGATGGCGAGCATGTATTTGTTCCTGCCGTAATGGAGCATATTGAGCTCGCGGGGATCCATTCGGGTGATTCGGCCTGCGTGCTCCCTTCGATCAATATCTCACCCGAGAATGTCGAAACTATCAGGACCTATACGAAGAAGATAGCACAGGAGATGAATGTGCGCGGTCTTATGAATATGCAGTACGCCATAGAGAATGACAAGGTATATGTTCTGGAGGCCAATCCCAGAGCTTCGCGTACAGTTCCTCTTGTATCCAAGGTCTGCAATATAAGGATGGTTCCCATAGCAACGGAGATAATAACCATGCCTCTTACCGGGAATCCTTCACCGGTTCCGGCTCTTAAGGAGAAGAAATTTAAGCACTACGGAGTTAAGGAAGCTGTATTCCCGTTCAATATGTTCCAGGAGGTGGATCCGCTGCTCGGTCCCGAAATGAGATCGACAGGCGAGGTTCTCGGAATGGCGGAAACCTTCGGAGAGGCATATTACAAGGCGCAGGAAGCCACACAGACATCTCTTCCTCTGTCGGGAACGGTACTGATAAGTGTTAATGACAGGGATAAGAAGGATCTTGTTGAGGTGGCAAGGATGTTTAACGACTGCGGCTTTAAGATAATAGCTACCGGCGGAACCTGCGATATGATAGTGGATGCGGGTATTCCGGCGACCAAGATATATAAGCTTCAGCAGGGCAGGCCCAATGTTCTTGATGCGATCACCAATAATGAGGTGGATCTTGTTATCAACACACCGGATGACAAGAAGGGAGCCATGGATGACAGCTATATAAGAAAGGGAGTTATCAAGGCGCGTATACCGTATGTTACCACAATGGCAGCCGCCAAGGCTTCGGCACAGGGTATTAAGACGATGCAGGACAAGACTTCGGGTGTCAAGAGCCTTCATAAGTTCCATGCGGAGATAGGCTGACAGCATTTAAAGAGAACGATAAATAAACGGAGGACAGGGTAGGAAATGTTAGATATGAAATTTGTCAGGGAGAATCCCGACATAGTAAAGCAGAACTTAAGGAATAAGTTTCAGGAGGAGAAGCTTCCTCTTGTTGATGAGGTTATAGACCTTGACGCAAAGTCACGCGCCGCCAAGCAGGAGGCAGACGGACTGCGCGCCGGAAGGAATACGATATCCAAACAGATCGGTACGCTTATGGCTCAGGGAAAGAAGGATGAGGCCGAGGAGCTTAAGAAGCAGGTGAGCGCCAATGCCGCAAGGCTTGCGGAGCTCGAGGAGCAGGAAAACGAGCTTACCGAAAAGGTGACGAAGATAATGATGACACTTCCCAATATCATCGATCCTTCGGTTCCCATAGGAAAGGATGATTCGGAGAACGTGGAAGTAACAAAGTACGGAGATCCTGTGGTCCCCGATTTCGAAATCCCCTACCATACGGAGATCATGGAGAGATTTGACGGAATAGACCTGGATGCTGCCGGAAGGGTTGCGGGAAACGGATTCTATTATCTTATGGGTGATATCGCAAGGCTTCATTCTGCTGTGATATCCTATGCACGTGATTTCATGATCGACAGGGGATTTACCTACTGTGTGCCTCCGTTTATGATAAGGAGCAATGTGGTGACAGGCGTAATGAGCTTCGCCGAGATGGATGCGATGATGTATAAGATAGAGGGAGAGGATCTGTATCTTATAGGAACGAGCGAGCATTCCATGATAGGAAAGTTCATCAATACCATCGTTGAAGAGGAAGAGCTGCCCAAGACTCTTACCAGCTATTCGCCATGTTTCCGCAAGGAAAAGGGTGCGCACGGTATCGAGGAAAGAGGCGTATACAGGATCCATCAGTTCGAGAAGCAGGAGATGATCGTTGTATGTAAGCCGGAGGAGTCTCCGATGTGGTTCGATAAGCTGTGGCAGAACACGGTGGATCTGTTCCGTTCGATGGATATTCCGGTACGTACGCTTGAGTGCTGTTCGGGTGATCTTGCGGATCTTAAGGTGAAATCCTTCGATGTGGAGGCATGGAGCCCGAGACAGAAGAAGTATTTCGAGGTTGGAAGCTGCTCGAACCTCGGTGATGCGCAGGCAAGAAGGCTTAAGATAAGAGTAAACGGCAAGGATGGCAAATACTTCGCACACACTCTTAACAATACGGTGGTTGCACCACCGCGTATGCTCATCGCCTTCCTTGAGAATAACTTAAATGCTGACGGAAGCGTGAACATCCCCGAGGTATTAAGACCTTACATGGGCGGCAAGGAGAAGCTTATTCCGGAGAAATAGAGTAATTATGTATACATACATTCACAAAACACAATACTATGAGAGTGACCAGATGGGAGTCATTCATCATTCCAACTACATACGATGGTTCGAAGAGGCTCGTACCGCGTTTATGGATGACCGTGGCTATACCTATGCAAGGCTGGAGCATGAAGGGATAATCAGTCCGGTGCTTTCCGTTGAATGCGAGTACAGGAAGATGATGCATTACGGTGATACGGCAAGGATAGAGCTGGAGCTGGATAAGTTCAACGGAGTCAAGATGGTAGTGAGCTATAAGGTATACCTTGATTCAACGGGCGAACTGTGTACGGTGGGAAAGAGCAGCCACTGCTTCCTTAATTCGGATCACAAGCCTGTATCCATGAAGAAGATCAACAGAGAGTTCTATGAAAAGATGACTGATAACAGATAAACGGAGCTTAGTATGGAACAGCAGGATAAAAGACTGGCAGTACTTATAGATTCAGAGAATATTTCAATAAGATATATCAAATTCATACTGGATGAGATATCCAATTACGGAGTGGCAACATATAAAAGAGCCTACGGAGACTGGACCAATCCGTCGACCTCAGGCTGGAAGGAAGTAGTGCTTAAGAACTCGATAACCCCGGTACAGCAGTACAGCTATACCCAGGGCAAGAACTCCACGGATTCTGCGATGATAATAGATGCCATGGATATCCTGTATTCAGGCAAGGTGGACGGCTTCTGCATAGTCAGCAGCGACAGTGATTTCACAAGGCTTGCTGCCAGGCTCCGTGAAGCCGGAATGCTCGTCATAGGTATGGGCGAGAAGAAAACTGTCGAAGCATTCCGTGCGTCATGTTCTCTGTTTAAATATCTTGAGGTGCTGGCAGCAGAGGAAACACAGGGCGGTGATGTGTCAAGAGAGGATATTGAGGAAACGATACTCAAGATCATTACGGATAATGATGCCAACGACAAGGATACAACAGTCGGAGAACTGGGAAATAAGATAAGCAACAGGCATGCCGATTTCGATGTGCGTAATTATGGGTACAGTAAGTTGAGCAAGTTCCTTGAAAGCTTCAAGAGCCTTCATCTTACACAGAGCGGCAAGACCATATATGTTGATCTTGCGGAGAGCGATGTTACGAGGGATCAGATAGAACGTATCATTCAGGATATAGTAAGTGCCGCACCGAAGAAATCAATGAGCCTTCCGGAGCTTAAGCAGAAGATCGAGAAGAAGGTACCCAACTTCAACATAAGGAATTATAAATATTCCAAGTTCTCTCAGTTTATTAATGATATGGACGGTATGACCGTTAGCAATAATAATGTAAAATATCAGCCGTGAGAAACAGTAAACAGTAGAGCAAAAGGAAATGACAGCATGAGAATAGGTATAATAGGCGCCGGCAATATCGCCGGAATAATGGCAACGACATTGCAGCCTCTTTACGGAGCCCAGTGTTATGCCATCGCATCGAGGGATATAAAAAGAGCGAGGGAATTCGCAGATAAATACGGGTTCGAAAGGGCTTACGGATCATATGCAGACATGCTCAGTGATCCGGGAGTGGAGCTTGTATATATCGCTACTCCGCATTCACACCACTATGAGCATATTAAGATGTGCCTTGAGCACGGTAAGCATGTACTCTGCGAGAAAGCTTTCTGCGCGAACGCAGATCAGGCAAGGGAGGTCCTGCTGATGGCCGAGGAGCGCGGGCTTCTGCTGGCAGAGGCTATTTGGACGCGCTATATGCCCATGAGAGAGACCATAAACAAGGTGCTTAAGTCGGGCATTATCGGTAACGCTACATCCCTGTCAGCCAACCTGGGTTATCCGCTTATCGGCAAGTCCCGTATGGTAAGGCCTGAGCTTGCAGGCGGAGCACTGCTTGATCTGGGAGTGTATGTGCTTAATTTTGCCTCTATGGTATTCGGTAATGAAATAGACAGCATAGCAGCCAATTGTATCAAACTCGATACCGGAGTCGATGCGCAGGAGACCATAATGCTTACCTACAGGGATGGGCGTATGGCATCGCTCTATGCCACGATGCTGGCACAGACCGACAGACGCGGGCTGATAAACGGAACCGCCGGCTATATCGAGATTGAGAATATAAATAATTACGAGATGATCAGAGTGTTCAATCTTGAACGCAAGATTGTTGCGGAGTATACGGCTCCGACCCAGATAACAGGCTATGAATATGAAGTCCTGTCTGCAATGAAAGCCATTCAGAACGGCCTTACCGAATGTCCGGAAATGCCTCATGCGGAAATTATGCGTATGATGCAGCTTATGGACAGCATCAGGGAAGCGTGGGGAATAGAGTTCCCGTTTGAAAGAGATAATACGATAAGGATAACCGCACAGGATATCGCGCCTAACAGGAAGAGCTCGGTAGTCAGGACTGATGAGGATAAGACAGAGAAGAAGCAGGGCTCTGTTGTACGTAAGATAAGCGAGACTTCGGATAAGACATCAAAGGATGAGGAGGCGGATACTGAAAAAGATAATGAAATGTCGGCAACTCAGAAGCTTGAAAAATTGAGCGATGAACTAAAGACAGAGAAGAAGACCAGCGAACCCGGAAGCGTGACAGAAAGGATACAGGGTATAGTGATCGATGATGATGAGCCTGTTGATAAAAGAAGCTTTACGGGGAAGCTTAAGGACTTAAGCCTTGATGAGGATTCGGTATTGCCTTACATTGATTACAGAAAGCTGAAATAAGGACCGGCTGAAAATGAAAAGTTAACGAAACAGTGAATAAAATATAAAATAAGAAAGTGCCCGACATGACGGTATCGGGCACTTTCTTATATTTACACTGCCTTACTCAGGCGATCTTATTAACTGCTTTGGTTAAACGTGATATCTTTCTGGAAGCAGTACTCTTATGATAGATTCCCTTGGAAGCAGCCTTGCTTATCTCGGATATTGCTTCGTTAAGAGCAGCTGTTGCAGCAGCCTTGTCGCCTGCATCGATAGCTGCGTATACCTTCTTTACATAGGTCTTAACTTTTGACTTAGCAGCCTTGTTGCGCTCTGTCCTGGTCTCTATAACAAGAATTCTCTTCTTGGCGGATTTAATGTTAGCCATATCGCACCTCCTATGAATACTTCTTGTTGCCTTCCGCATGGATAGGCAGGATTCGTTATACGAAAGAATGTGCATACGGAAAAGGACACGGACTCCCCGCGCACACTTTGATATTTTATGACAGATTCGAAAGTATGTCAAGAGAAATGTTTTATATGGAAAATAATAAGCAAATTTGGTACAATATATCTGTTGATAAACAGAAAACGAGGTGATCGAATGGCCGGATTTACATTTAAGGGCGGAATACATCCGTATGAAGGAAAGGAACTGTCCAAGGATAAGCCGATAAAGAGACTGATTCCCGAAGGCAATATGGTATACCCATTGTCACAGCATATAGGAGCGCCTGCAAAGCCTGTAGTGAAGAAGGGTGACAGGGTGCTGGCCGGACAGCTCATAGCAGAAGCGGGCGGCTTCGTCAGCGCTAACATCTATTCATCGGTTTCGGGTATTGTGAAATCGATCGAAAAACACAGAGTGGCTGTCGGTGATATGGTGGAGTCGATAATAATAGAGAATGACGGTGTCTATGAAGCTGCTCCGCCGCTGCCGGTGGATGACATAGACAATATGAAGAAGCAGGATGTCATAGATGCGGTTAAGCTTGCCGGTATAGTGGGAATGGGCGGCGCAGGTTTCCCGACCCATGTCAAGCTCTCACCTAAGGATCCGGATAAGATATATTACTGCATCGTTAACTGTTCGGAATGTGAGCCTTACCTGACATCGGATTACAGGCGGATGCTGGAGGAACCGGAGAAGCTTGTCGCAGGGCTTAAGATAATCCTTTGTCTGTTTGATCATGCTGAGGGAATACTTGCTGTTGAGGATAATAAGCCGGACTGCGTTAAAATATTAAAGGAGCTGTGCTTTGATGAGCCGAGGATCACAGTCAAGGCGCTTAAGACCAAATATCCTCAGGGCGCAGAGCGTCAGCTTATCTATGCAACGACCGGAAGAGCCATCAGTTCATCGATGCTCCCGGCGGATGCAGGCTGTATAGTAAATAATGTTGATACGGTGGTATCGATATATCATGCGATTATAGAGAAGCGTCCACTTACCGAGCGAATAGTGACAGTCACAGGTGATGCCATTAAAGAGCCCGGGAATTATCTGGTTCCTGTCGGTACGAGCATGCAGCAGCTGATAGATGTATCCGGTGGCTTTAAGCAGAAGCCGGAGAAGATCATTTCCGGCGGTCCTATGATGGGCTTTGCCATGTTTGATACGGATGTTCCGGTAACCAAGACATCATCGGCCATTACCTGCTTTACCAAAGATGAGGTGGCTGCCTATGAGCCGAGCGGATGTATTAACTGCGGAAGGTGCGCTGATGTATGTCCGGGGCGTGTGATACCGGCAAGACTGTCCGTCTTTGCGGAGAATCATGACGAGGAGCAGTTCCTTAAATATAACGGAATGGAATGCTGTGAATGCGGATGCTGCTCATATGTATGTCCGGCGAAGCGCCAGCTGACCCAGAGCATAAAAACAATGCGTAAGATCATTCTTGCTAAAAGGAAGAAATCCTGACGGATTTCCTTGATGTCTCAAAGCCGACGGGCTCCCCCGACATAAAGTCGGGGGCAGTAAAAAAGAAAAAGTGACAGAAATAAACAGTAGGAGGGCAGGTATCGTGAGTGATCTGTATAATGTATCCTCGGGACCTCATGTTAGGGATAAATACACAACGGGAAAGATAATGGCCATAGTACTCCTGGCGCTTATTCCGGCGTCTGCGTATGGCATATACCATTTCGGCATTAATGCGGCTATCCTTATAGTGGTAAGTATTGTTACCTGTGTACTGACGGAGCTTGTATATGAGGTTATCATGAAACAGAAGATAACTGTAAAGGATTTAAGCGCTGCCGTTACGGGACTTCTTCTTGCGCTTAATATGCCTCCGGCGGCGGCATGGTGGATGCCCGTGATAGGCGGGGTATTTGCGATCATATTCGTTAAGATGCTTTTCGGAGGTATCGGGCAGAATTTCATGAATCCCGCTCTCGGAGGAAGGTGCTTTCTTGTTATCTGCTTCGCTGCCAGGATGACTGATTTCAATTATGACGGTATTACTTCCGCAACACCGCTTGCAAGTATCAGAGCGGGTGAAGCGGTTAATCTGTGGGATATGATAACGGGAAATATTGCGGGAACCGTAGGTGAGACCTCGCTTATAGCAATCGTACTCGGAGCCTGCATCATGTTGGCATTAGGAATCATAGACCTTAAGATCCCGGCATCCTATATCATAAGCTTTACGATCTTTATGGGTCTGTTTGCCGGAAGAGGATGGGATGTAAGCTATCTTATCGCACAGCTTGCCGGAGGCGGTCTTATGCTCGGAGCGTTCTTTATGGCAACGGACTATGCGACCAGTCCAATAACACCGGCAGGCAAGGTGGTCTATGGAATACTGCTTGGCATAATGACAGGCATTTTCAGATGCTTCTCAAGTAGTGCAGAGGGAGTAAGCTTTGCGATCATCTTCTGTAATCTTCTTGTTCCGATAATAGAGAAGCTTACACTTCCCAAGTGCTTCGGAAAGGGTGGTGAGGCATAATGAAGGAAAATATAAAGGCTGTTCTTACGCTTACCATAATAACTTTAACGGCAGGAATACTGCTTGGATATGTATACGAGATCACCAAGCAGCCGATTGCGGGCAAGACGCTGGAGGCCAAGCTTAATTCATATAGGACGGTATTTCCGGATGCGGCTGATTTCATAGAATCGGATAAGGTGGATTACACAGTGGCGGCTGCGGTGCTTAACGATAATGGCTATAACAAGGAATCTGTGGATGAATGCCTCGCTGCGGTGGATGCGGGTAATTCGATCCTTGGGTATGTTATGACGGTTACCACTTCTGAGGGCTACGGAGGTGATATAACGGTGTCCATGGGAGTAAGGAACGACGGTATGCTTAACGGGATAGAGATCCTCTCGATATCGGAGACTGCGGGTCTTGGAATGAAGGCGGATACCGATGATTTCAAGAATCAATTCAGCAATAAGAATGTAGCACAGTTCAATTACACCAAATCAGGAGCCGCGGCGGAATATGAGATCGATGCGATAAGCGGCGCCACGATTACGACCAATGCCATGGTAAATGCAGTAAATGCCGGACTGTCATATGCAAAGAGCTTAAATGAATAGGATACTCGGCGAGGGAAATATTCGGACTGTCTTACATAGGAGAGAAAAATGAGTAAACCAATAGAGAGACTGTATAACGGAGTAATAAAGGAGAATCCCACACTGGTACTGATGCTGGGTATGTGTCCTACACTTGCGGTTACGACGAGTGCGATAAACGGCGTGGGAATGGGACTTACAACAACTGTGGTGCTGGTAATGTCCAATTTGCTGATATCGATGTTGAGGAAGGTAATACCCGATAAAGTCAGGATCCCGGCTTTTATCGTTATTATCGCTTCGTTTGTTACCATAGTGCAGCTGCTTCTTGAGGCGTATATTCCGTCCCTGTATGCTGCACTGGGAATATACATACCCCTTATAGTCGTTAACTGTATAATACTCGGAAGAGCGGAGGCATATGCTTCCAAGAATCCGGTACTGCCTTCGATTTTTGACGGACTGGGCATGGGCCTCGGATTCACATTGGGACTTACCCTTATCGGAATGATAAGAGAAATTCTTGGTGCGGGAGCGATATTCGGTTTCAGGTTCCTGCCTGAAGGAATTGATACTCTTACGATCTTCATCCTTGCACCGGGAGCCTTCTTCGTTCTGGCCGTGCTTACCGCAGTAATGAATAAGGTAAAACAGGCTTCGGGTAAAGCTTCGGATCCCATCCAGTGCAGCATGGAAATGTGCAGCGGCTGTATGAATACAGAATGCAGGGGCAGAATGGAAGAGATCGAAAAGAATTAAAGGTCATAAAGGATACGTACCGTAAGCAAAAGTATCCAAATGACAAAGGAAGGAGAAAATAATGGGTAAGCTTCTTACAATAGCAATAGGCTCTGCTTTCATAAATAATGTAGTATTAAGTCAGTTCCTTGGAATATGTCCGTTCCTCGGCGTATCCAAAAAGGTGAAGACGGCAGCCGGTATGGGCTCTGCAGTCGTATTTGTCATAACACTTGCATCATTGGTGACATCGCTTATTTATAAATTCCTGCTCGTTCCGTTTAATATCACTTATCTTCAGACAATAGTGTTTATTCTGGTGATAGCGGCACTTGTTCAGTTCGTCGAGATGTTTCTTAAGAAGAAGATGCAGGGACTTTATAATGCTTTGGGCGTATATCTTCCACTGATCACCACGAACTGTGCGGTTCTGGGTGTTGCTCTTAAGAATGTGCAGAACTCCTATAACATACTCGAGAGCGTGGTGAACGGTTTTGCGGTTTCGGTAGGCTTCCTTGTAGCCATTGTGATCATGGCGGGAATCCGTGAAAAGATCGAGTACAACAACGTTCCGAAGGCTTTTAAGGGAACGCCCATAGTGCTTGTTACCGCAGGCCTGATGGCAATAGCTTTCTTTGGATTCTCAGGGCTTAAATAAGAGGTTCCGGGTATAGTATAACAGTTGTATAATCAGATCGAATGAGGTATGGGAATGAATATCACAGGAATTATAATTGCTGTATGTGTAGTAGGGGGTACGGGTCTTCTGATCGGTATTTTCTTAAGCGTTGCGGGAAATGTGTTCAGGGTCGAGACCAATCCGCTTGTTGATGAGATAATAGAAGCGCTTCCGGGCAATAACTGCGGAGGCTGCGGATATGCAGGGTGTAATGCATTGGCCGAAGCAATAGCTGCCGGTGAAGCACCCGTATCACAGTGCCCTGTCGGCGGCGATCCTGTTGCTTCTGCCATTGCCGGGATAATGGGGGTTGAAGCCGGCTCTGCGGATAAGCAGGTGGCGCATGTTAAGTGCAAGGGTAACTGCGATCTTACGTTCAATAATTATAATTATGAAGGCGTAATGGACTGCAGAATGGCGAACTTCGTTCCTTCGGGTGGTCCTAAAAGCTGCGATTTCGGTTGCATAGGCTTCGGAACCTGCGCGGATGTGTGTGAGTTCGGTGCAATAAACGTGGTAAACGGCGTTGCGGTGGTTGATAAGGATAAATGTAAGGCCTGCGGTAAATGTATCGAAGCATGTCCCAAGCACCTTATAGAGATGATACCGTATAAGGCCAAATATGCGGTTGACTGCATGAATAAGGACAAGGGTCCTCTTGTAATGAAGGCATGCAAGACCGGCTGTATCGGATGCTCGCTGTGCGCGAAGGAATGTCCGGTGGAGGCGATAACGGTCGATAATTTATTGGCGCATATAGATCAGGAGAAGTGCATAGGCTGCGGTAAATGCGCTAAGAAATGTCCTAAGGGAGCGATAACGAAATTACAGGCGTAGAACAATAAATAAAGAAAAACAAAAGCACTATTCAAGATAGTATGCAGCACCCTCTGTGTAATGAAGCTTATTGTCTTCGGTTATGAAGACGGCTTCAACACCGGGGGTATTTTCTATTAGCTCAGTTGCATCCTTAAGTCCCATTATAAGGCAGATGGTTGAGAGAGCATCGCCGTCAAGAGAAGACCTGCTGATTATCGTTGCACTTAAGAGATCGGTCTTAACGGGGTAGCCTGTTTCTGTATCCAGGATATGATGATACAGTTCACCGTCATATGTGAAGTATCTTTCATATGTACCTGAGGTGACGACGGAGCTGTCTTTTATTTTTAAAGATGCAGCAACAGCTGCGGTATCTGCGAATGGCTGTCTGATCCCGACACGGAAGGGTGAACCGTCGGGCCGTGAGCCGATGGTAAGTATATTTCCGCCGAGTGAAATGATGGCGGATTTAACGCCGCGCGCTGTCAGCATTTCTTTGAGCCTGTCGGCGACATACCCTTTACCGAGAGCGCCCGGATCAAGCATAAGTGTACTGTCCTTTTTGGTTACGGTTAAGGTGTTTCTGTCATATGAAAGCTTATACGCTCCGGTACTTGGGATCAGAGAAGCAACTGTACTGCCGGCGGGAGGCGTTCCGGAATCCCGAGCCTTTGTCCAAAGCTGTGTCAACGGGGCAACGGAAATATCAAGCTTACCGCCGGATTCCCTATAATACCTGAGGGAGCATTCAATGAAGTCTATGGTATCCTCAGAGACCGTAACGGGTATACCGCCGTCTGCTTCATTTATCCGGTAGATATCGCTTCCGCTTACCGTCATGGACAGGAGCCCTTCGTAGCGGGAACACATATCGAAGCATTCATCAAGCAGTTCTTCACCGGCGGGATCGTATATGGTGATCGTGATAAGCGTATCAAAGCAGAAGCCGGAACGTGTATAGCCGGAATCCCTGCCTGCGGATACGGGTCCTGCGCCTTTGGTATCACATCCGGTAAGTGAGCAGCTAAGGGATGCGGTAAGGGCGAGTATGATGACCGTGACTATGCGTATACGTGGAATTATTATGAGTTTCATGTTATAATATTAACATAAAATTCAGAACAGCACATATATTTTAAAATATGACTCTCATGCTTGCATGAAAGAGGCATATTTTATAAATATATGTATTTGATGAATCAAATAAAGCGAGAAATACGAAGTATTTGGAGCCTGTTCTGAACTTTTACCCAAAATATAAGAACAGCACATATATCATTTACCGGGGAGTATATTATGGCAGGTTTCTTTGACGATCAGGAAAGAGAAGATAGAAAAGCATATAAGAGAACTGTGGCCTATTTTGTAGCTGCAGTATCCCTTGTAATGCTTCTGTTTCTTTTGGTGATATATTCAAATACCAAGGAAAAACAGGCCAGAGAGCGTACCAAACGCCTTGAGGAAAAGGCGCAACAGGAAGAAATCGAGGAACAGAAGCTTGAGGATGAAGCCCTCGGTGTGGGTGAACATAACCTTACATCCGAAGACCTCGACTTCTGGGAGATGTATGAGAAGGACAGTGATAAGGACAGTAAGGAACCGTCGGTAGCCGCCGGTAATGATGATCTTGTGGACCGAAAGGACAGGCCGCAGGATGATGGCGAAAGAGCTGTTTCGTCGAACAGAACCGACAGTGATAACAGCGAAGAGGATACTGATAAAACCCGGAATAACAGAAGAAAAGCTTCAGAAGAAGATGATGATGCAGATGAGGCGGAGGAAGAGGAAGAAAAACCCAAAGAGAAGGAGGACGACGGCAAACATATAAAGGCACAGGCCAAGGGTGAGAATGCGACCTGGTATGATATAATAAAGGATCTTGACAGGCATGGATATGATCTTAAGACCAACCTGAGCATGGATGAAGATAACCTCGAATATAAGGACGAGAACATTACATCAAGGAGAGGAGTTGATGTTTCCAAATATCAGGGCGTTATCGACTGGGTGAAGGTTAAGGCGTCAGGGATTGATTTTGCAATGATAAGAGTGGGGGCGAGAGGATACGGAAGCGGACAGCTTACGCTTGATGATAATTTTGTTGTCAATATCATGGGAGCCAAGGCGGCAGGCCTTGATACCGGTGTCTATTTCTTTACACAGGCTACGACGGAAGATGAGGCGGTTGAAGAAGCTAATTTTACCGTAGGAGCGCTCATGAATTACGGAGTGTCATATCCTGTGGCAGTGGATGTTGAATGGATAGAGGGCGACAGAGCCAGGACGGATGAGCTGACACCCGAAGAGAGAACGGATCTTGTGATAAAGTACTGTGACACAGTCAAATCCTTCGGATATGAGCCTGTCATATATGCTTCAAGAGATATGCTTATAGCCGGGCTTCTTCCGGATAAGCTTAATGATTATGATGTATGGCTTAGCGATGATTATGAGCCGCAGGACGGGACGGATTATCCGTACAGGTTCTCGATGTGGCAGTATACAAAGAAGGGGCATGTGGACGGTATTGAAGGAGATGTTGATTTGAATCTCAGGTTTATAAACAATAAGGAGAAATAGGTTCAACAGATGCTTATTAAGACCGGCTACCGGCGCAGATTGGTGATCGAAGGAGATACTGCGATGGAGGTATATATGTCCGCGTAGGCCGAGGGACTCAGGGTATCCACATAGTTCTGGTCGTATCCCCGCTCCGGATATATGCGCTTGACAATATCTACGGCCTTGTTATATGCGATCGCAGCCATTTCCTCTGTCGGATAGGTGCCGACAGTATAGTTACCGTTTATAAGTATTATGGTTTTGTAGTTTATATGTCCCTTTTTTGTCACCTTTTTCCGGACGCCGTGATAGCGGTTGATTATCTCGATATTTTCATACCTGAAATCATATCTGTCATTGTTGATGAATCGGTAATCGCGGTTAAGGACAGCATGCTTCTTTATACCGTAACGTGAATGAAGATTGACCTGCATTCCGTAGTCTGCGACAAACAGATGACGGCCGCGTCTTGATATCTTGTGTTCGGAATAATAGAACAGATCCTCGGCATCGAATTTATAAACATGCTCTCTGTCGAGGTAATAGTAGAAGAAACGTTTCTGAAGATATATGGGATTCCTGATGTATACCCTGTTATCACGGAAATTCACCAGTACAACATATTTCTCAAAGTCAAGAGGACAGCCTTCGGGGTAATCCTCAACGGATTGCGTGCTCTTGACAAGTGAACGGGCATATTCATAAGCTTTGCCCGCTTCGGCAGCGCTTTTGTAGCTCCCGAGGCTTATGTGTTTGTTTCTGTAGGTCATTGAAGAACGGTAGTACAGTTCACCGTTCTTTTTTTTTGCCTCGAATACTCCTGCCTGACTCATTGCTATCCCTTACATAGTCCGTATTTTTTTTATATAATACCACATTGTGGTAAAAAAATCTATACCAACTACAACATATGGTGTATACTATCGTAGATGGAGTAAATCCGTTCACAGGGAAATGAATTAATATCGAAAGAGAGGAAATCATATGCCAAGATCAGCCAATCAGAAGCTTAAACTGCTTTATTTAAAGGATATTCTCAGCAAGTATACAGATGAAGATCACCCGCTAAGCGCCACGGCAATATGCGATATTCTGCGGGAGTGCGATGTGGATGCGGAGCGCAAAAGCATATATGACGACATGGGAATGCTCGCGGCTTACGGGCTGGATATTATGAAAATAAACGGAAGAGACGGTGGCTTCTTCCTGGGGGAGAGGGAATTCGAGCTGGCTGAGCTTAAGCTGCTGATAGATGCGGTTATGTCATCGAAGTTCATAACAAAGAGGAAATCGGACCAGCTTATTAAAAAGATAACCGCTTTTGCCAGCAATTACGATTCCGATGAGCTTAAGAGACAGCTGCACAGCATTAACAGGATAAAGGGACAGAACGAAAGCATTCTTTATACGGTTGATGATATAAATGCGGCCATAAGGAACAATAAAAAGATAGAATTCAAATACTGCGAATGGACGAAGGAAATAAAGCTGCGTCCAAAGAAGAACGGCGATTTATATGTTGTAAGCCCGATAACGCTTATCTGGGATGATGAGTATTATTATCTTGTTGCATATGATTCAGAAGCCGGCATAGTAAAGCATTACAGGGTCGATAAGATCAAGGATATCGCAATAACCGATGAGGCCAGGGAGAAGCCTGCGGAAAAGATAGACATGAGTGCATATTCGGGAAAGATGTTCGGCATGTTCGGCGGTAAGACCGTAACGGTGGGATTTCAGTGTCCGGAGGATAAGATAGGAATACTGATCGACAGGTTCGGACAGGATGTAAAGGTGACGGGAGGAGCAGGAGACAGGCTGACGGTTCATACGCAGGCTGTACTCAGCGGTCAGTTCTATGGATGGGTAGCTTCGGTAGGTCCGGATATAAGGCTGGTGAGTCCGTCTGAAGCAGTAAACGGAATGCGTGATTTTCTGAAGGAGAATCTGGACTGCTACTGATGTTGACAGTTACAAAATATGATACTCTGAGAGATCATTTCAGAGACGAAATAGGGAAGGATAAAATGGCGGAAGAAATAAGAGACAGGAAATTTACAGAGGAGCGTGCTCTGTTTGGCAGAAGGGATATTTACTTAAACGGATGTGTTTTTGAGGATGGCGAGTCGCCGATAAAGGAGGCCCGCAACATTACGGCAAAGGAATGCCTTTTCAGATACAAGTATCCGTTCTGGTATTGCGACGGTGTTGAACTTGATAGGGTGACTTTTTTTGATATGGCGCGGGCAGGAGTATGGTATACGAAGAATTTCAGGATGAGGAATGCCATCGTGGAGGCGCCCAAGAATTTCCGCCGGTGTGAGCATATTACACTGGAAAATGTAATGATCCCGCATGCTGCCGAGACGCTGTGGAACTGCAGTGATCTTACGCTTGATTCGGTAAGGGCGACCGGAGATTACTTTGCGATGGGATGCAGAGATGTTAAGGTTAAAGATCTCGATCTTATCGGGAATTACAGCTTTGACGGAGTCGTTAATATGGAAATATCGGATTCGCATCTTGCATCCAAGGATGCCTTCTGGAATTCAGACAACATTACCGTTAAGAACTGTTTTATCACAGGAGAGTATCTTGGCTGGAATTCTAAGAATCTGACCCTTACAGACTGTACGATAGAGAGCCTTCAGGGGATGTGTTATATCGATAATCTGGTCATGAAGAACTGCAGGCTGATAAACACCACACTTGCTTTTGAGTATTCGGATGTTGAAGCGGATATCCGGGGCGGAATAGAGAGTGTATTCAATCCAAAGAGCGGACAGATAATCGCCGACAGGATAGGGCATCTGGTTATACAGAAGGATGTCATCGATCCGGGAAAGACCAGGATAGTCTGTGATGATATCGAAGAAACGACGGATACGCCGGAGGGTCTGTGGTAATGCATACATATGATTTTGATAAGATTAAGGACCGGAGACATACTTCAAGCCTTAAATGGGATGTGGCCGATGGAGAGCTGCCGATGTGGGTGGCGGACATGGATTTCGAAACGGCTCCCTGTATCGTAAGAGCCCTGAGGAATCGGATGGAAGAGCAGATATTCGGATATACTGTTATTCCCGATGAATGGTATGAGGCATATATGGATTGGTGGGGGAAGTATCACGGATTCAGGCTCCAAAAGGAGTGGCTCATCTTTACAACAGGTGTTATTCCGGCAATTTCCACAACGGTACGTAAGTTCACGACACCTGCAGAGAAGGTTATCGTCCAGACCCCGGTCTACAATATGTTCTTTAATTCCATCGTCAATAACGGGCGAAGGGTACTGGAGAATCCTCTGTCTTATCATGACGGTGTGTATTCAATGGATTTCGCAGATCTGGAGAAGAAGATGAGCGATCCTCTGGCAACCATGCTCCTGCTATGCAATCCCCATAATCCGGCGGGGAAGATATGGGATACGGATACGCTGAAGAGGGTTGGAGAGCTGGCGAAGAGACATCATGTCCTCGTACTTTCGGATGAGATACACTGCGACCTGACGGCACCGGGGCGTGAGTATGTTCCGTTTGCTTCGGTTTCGGATATCTGCAGGGACATAAGTATTACGGCGGTAGCACCCACCAAGGCATTCGGAGTTCCGGGGCTTCAGAGTGCTGCAGTCATAGTTCCGGAGGAGGGGCTCAGACAGCGGATGGACCGCGCTCTTAATACCGATGAGGTGGCGGAACCGGGTACATTCGCAACAGATTGTGCCGTGGCTGCTTTCTCGGATGAGGGCCGGGAATGGCTTATACAGCTCAGGGAATACATAGAAGAAAATAAACGTCTGGCTGAAGCGTACATAAAGGAAAATCTCCCCAAAATAAGAAGCGTGAAGCAGGATGCGACTTATCTTATGTGGCTTGATATGAGTGAGTATACGGATGATTCCATGCGTCTTGCGGCTTTTATCCGTTCAAAGACCGGACTGTTTCTGTCAGCGGGATCGATATACAGAGGTAACGGTTCGCGGTTCCTTCGCATGAATGTCGCCTGTCCCCGCAGCGTTGTTAAGGATGGGCTGCATAGATTGCAGGATGCGATCGCGGAATTGGAATCCAAAATATGAAAAAGAATCAGGTGCTGCTTGAGAATTTAAGGAATGGAGTTGCCTTAAGCTTTGGTGACAGAATCACACTGGTCCTTATTCTGGCATATCCGACGATTATAGCCATGCTTACGACCGTGGTGACAGAGTATATCGATGCTGCCATGGTAGGAAGACTTGGAGCAGATAAGGCGGCATCCATCGGCCTTATATCATCAACCATGTGGCTTGTGGGAGGTATGGTGGGAGCATTTGCCACCGGCTTTCAGGTTCAGGTTGCGCACTGCGTGGGAGCCAAAAAAGAAAAGAAAGCAAGAGCACTGGTAAGGCATGGCCTGCTGCTTTCATTCTGCTTTGCCCTGATCCTTATGTGCATAGGTTTGTTCTGCTACAGAAAGCTTCCGTTCTGGCTGGGAGGCAGAGGCGATATTGCAAGGGATGCTTCCCGATATGCCGTAGTGTATGTTCTGATGCTTCCTATAATGCAGATATCAAGAACATCAAACGGTATGCTTAACAGCAGCGGAAACACGGGGGTCACCGGGGCGATAGGTGTGCTTATATGTGTTTTGGATGTGATCTTCAATTTCTTTCTGATCTTTGAACCCAGAGATGTGGTCCTTTTTAACAGTACTGTTCATGTCTGGGGTGCCGGACTGGATGTAATGGGTGCGTCTCTTGGAACAATGCTTGCAGAGACAGCAGGACTGGTTCTTGCGCTGTACTATCTGTTCTTTGGAAATAAAATGCTGAAACAGCGCAGGGAGGACTTCGAAGATGAGAGGGGAAGCATTTCCGAAAGAGTACGTCTTGATGAAACAATGGCTGAGGTCAGAACAGAACTGGGCAAGGCACTGAGGATCGCTTCGCCGGTTGCCGTTGAGCAGATGATAATGAATTCCGCCCAGGTCATGATCACCCGTATAATCGTACCGCTTGGGGCGGTATCGATCGCGGCCAATTCCTTTGCGATAACTGCAGAGAGCTTCTGCTATATGCCCGGCTACGGCGTGGCCATCGCCGCTACGACTCTTGTGGGGCAGAGTATAGGAGCGGGCAGAAAGAGGCTTGCCGGACAGCTGGCCTATACCGTGACGGCGATAGGAATGGTACTTATGACTGTAACCGGAGTGATCATGTATGTGTTTGCACCTCAGATCATGGCACTTATTTCACCGGATGCGGCCATACAGGAGCTTGGAACGACGGTGCTCAGGATCGAAGCTTTCGCGGAACCGCTGTTTGCAGCTTCCATGGTAGTGGGCGGTGTGTTCCGTGGAACAGGCAATACGCTGTTTCCGAGCATTGCAAATCTTATCAGCATGTGGGCTGTCAGGATTCCGCTGGCAGCATATTTATCTTCGTGTATCGGATTAAAAGGTGCATGGATCGCCATGTGTCTTGAGCTTTCCGTACGCGGACTTTTCTTCATTGCCATGCTTGTTATCTGGAAAAAAAGGCGGTGCAGCGAGCCGGGTGAAGTCCTGTGACCGCTTCCGTATTTTGGGTTGACTTATCATGATAAGGTTGGTATAGTGGTATCTGTACACAAAATATAGTGGCATATTGCGATGCGTACGCCATATATTGCGTTATATAAATGAAGATTATAGATGGAGGCTGTTATGGGAGCAGAGGATACAAAGGTAAAAGAGGTTTCCGGAGTGGCTGAGGAAAAGAACTATTCCGAAATGTATAAGCCCAAAAGGGACGTCAGGATGATCAAGAAGGACGGTACGCGGGAAGCGTTTAACGTCCAAAAGGTTATCGATGCGGTGGGCAAGTCGGCATACAGGGCACTTACCAAGTTCACCGATAAAGAGAAGGATTTCATCTGCGAGAAGGTTGTGGAACGCGTTGATGAGCTTGATGTAGACGAGATTCCCATTCCCATAATGCACAATATAGTGGAGAGCGCCCTTGAAGAGGTTAAGCCCATAGTAGCCAAGTCCTACAGGGATTACAGGAATTATAAGCAGGACTTCGTCAGGATGCTTGATGATGTATATAAGAAGAGCCAGTCCATAATGTATGTGGGTGACAAGGAAAACGCCAATACCGATTCGGCTCTTGTTTCCACTAAGAGAAGCCTTATCTTCAACCAGCTTAACAAGGAACTGTACCAGAAGTTCTTCATGACTACGGAGGAGATACAGGCCTGTCGCGACGGTTATATCTATGTACATGATATGTCAGCCAGACGTGATACGATGAACTGCTGTCTCTTTGATGTGTCGGCCGTTCTTAAGGGCGGCTTCGAGATGGGTAATATCTGGTATAACGAGCCCAAGGCTCTGGATACCTGTTTTGATGTTATCGGGGATATCGTTCTGTCGGCAGCTTCGCAGCAGTATGGCGGTTTCACGGTTCCTTCGGTCGATCTTATACTGGAGCCGTACGCAGAAAAGTCATATCAGAAGTATATAAAGAAGTATACAGACCTCGGAATAGATCAGGCAAAGGCCGAGGAGGTTGCATATAATGATGTTAAGAGAGATTATGAGCAGGGCTTCCAGGGCTGGGAGTACAAGTTCAATACCGTGGCAAGTTCCAGAGGCGATTATCCGTTCATAACCGTTACGGCCGGTACGGGAACGGGAAGATTCGCCAAGCTGGCGACCATTACGATGCTTAATGTAAGACGTAAAGGCCAGGGTAAGGCAGATTGCAAGAAGCCGGTATTATTCCCCAAGATCGTATTTCTGTATGATGAGAACCTGCACGGTCCGGGCAAAGAACTTGAAGATGTGTTTGAGGCAGGTGTTGAATGCTCAAGTAAAACAATGTACCCAGACTGGCTGAGCCTGACCGGCAAGGGTTATATAGCCAGCATGTATAAGCAGTACGGTAAGATAATATCGCCGATGGGGTGCAGGGCCTTCCTTTCACCATGGTATGAGAGAGGTGGTATGCATCCGGCTGACGATCAGGATGTCCCGGTATTTGTGGGCCGTTTCAACGTCGGAGCGGTATCGCTTCATCTTCCGATGATACTTGCCAAGTCAAGACAGGAGAGCCGCGATTTCTATGAGGTACTTGATTACTATCTGAATCTTATAAGGGGACTGCATAAGAGGACCTATGCATATCTCGGAGAAATGCGGGCATCGACCAATCCGCTTGCTTACTGCGAGGGAGGCTTCTACGGCGGACATCTTAAGCTGACGGATAAGATAAAGCCTCTGCTCAAGTCGGCTACCGCATCCTTCGGTATAACGGCATTTAACGAGCTTCAGGAGCTGTATAACGGCAAATCACTTGTGGAGGACGGTGAGTTTGCTCTTGAAGTACTGGCGTATATAAACAAGAAGATCAATGAATTCAAGGAGGAGGACGGACATCTCTATGCCATATACGGAACTCCCGCGGAGAGTCTGTGCGGATTACAGGTTAAGCAGTTCCGTAAGAAATACGGTATAGTGGAGAATGTTTCGGACAGAGAGTATGTATCCAATTCCTTCCACTGCCATGTAACTGAGGATATTACCCCGATAGAGAAGCAGAACCTGGAGTACCGTTTCTGGGAACTCAGTAACGGCGGTAAGATACAGTATGTTAAATATCCGATAGATTATAATCTTGAAGCTATCAAAACGCTTATAAGAAGAGCTATGGAGATGGGTTTCTATGAGGGAGTCAACATGTCTTTGGCTTACTGTGACGACTGCGGACACCAGGAACTTGAGATGGATGTCTGCCCCAAATGCGGCAGCAGGAACCTTACCAAGATTGAACGTATGAATGGTTATCTGTCTTACAGCAGGGTTCACGGGGACACGAGACTCAATGATGCCAAGATGGCAGAGATAGCGGAAAGGAAGAGCATGTAGGATGAGGTACCACAATATAACAAAGGACGATATGCTAAACGGTGACGGGCTGCGTGTCGTGCTCTGGGTGGCAGGCTGTTCGCACTGCTGTAAGGATTGCCACAATCCGGTGACATGGGATCCGGACGGTGGTCTGCCCTTTGATGATAAAACAAAACAGGAAATATTTACCGAGCTGGACAGAAACTATATATCAGGGATAACTTTCAGCGGAGGGGATCCGCTGCATCCTGCCAATATGATGGATGTTACTGCGTTGGCCAGGGAAATAAAGGAGAAATACCCGGATAAGACCATTTGGCTGTATACAGGTTCAGATTGGGAAGATGTGAAGGATCTGCCGGTGATCAGATATCTGGACGTGCTGGTTGACGGAGAATTCAGGACAGAGCTTAAGGATGTGAAGTTAAGATGGAAGGGAAGCAGTAACCAGAGGGTTATAGATGTTCAGGAAACCCTTAAAAGTGACGCTCCGCTTAATCCGATCATCCACTGTCCGGATTACTATGTCTGAGATATGTGTCAATTGACATGATGTACCCGGCCCGGGAAATACGTTATGGACCGGATACTGATATAAGAAAATATGAGGAACCCGCCATGACAGAAACAATAAAGATAACCTATTTATCGGATAAGATAGATAAGCTTGAATACATCGAAGGCAAGTCAGACTGGATAGACCTTCGTTCAGCCGAGGATGTTACTCTCAAAAAGGGTGATTTTCATCTGGTTGATCTCGGGGTATCCATGTGTCTTCCCGACGGATATGAGCTTCTGATAGCTCCACGCAGTTCCACATTTAAGAATTTCGGGATAATACAGACAAACAGCATAGGCGTAGTGGACGAAGCCTACGGCAAGAACAGCTGTAAAGATGTCCTGATGATGCCTGTGCTTGCCATGCGTGATACACAGATACATATAAATGACCGTATATGCCAGTTCAGGATAATAAAGCATCAGCCGGTGATCGAATTCGTGGAGGTTATGCCTTCAGACGACGGGGAAGCCCGTGGAGGATTCGGTTCCACAGGTGTTAAGTAGTATGTTTACTGTCCCGGTCTTATCATGCTGCACTGTTAGGAAATGATGAAGAAACACGTTATCGCAAAAGTACAACCGAACAGCATAGCAGAAGAGATGGATATCGAAGCAGGAGATATGCTGCTTAAGATAAACGGCCAGCCGATGGATGATATTTTCGATTATCAGTATCTCTGTGAGGATGATTATCTTGAGGTGCTCATCGAAAAGAAAGGCGGGGAACAGTGGCTTCTTGAGATAGATAAGGATCCCGATGAGGATCTTGGCATCGAATTTGATAACGGTCTTATGGACCGTTACAGATCCTGCGCCAATAAATGCATATTCTGTTTTATAGACCAGATGCCTGCGGGAATGAGAGATACTCTGTACTTTAAGGATGATGATTCCAGACTTTCGTTCCTTCAGGGGAATTACGTGACGCTTACAAATATGAGCGAACACGATATAGAGCGTATCATTAAGTATCGCATGTCACCTATAAATATTTCCTTTCAGACAATGAACCCTGAATTAAGATGCATGATGTTGGGCAACCGCTTCGCAGGCGATGCCCTTAAGAAGGTTGACCGTCTGTATGAAGCAGGGATTACAATGAACGGTCAGATCGTGCTGTGCAGGGACATAAATGACAATTCAGAGCTTGAATACAGCATCCGTGAGATGATGAAGTACCAGCCCTTCCTGCAGAGCGTATCTGTTGTGCCGGTAGGACTCTCAAGACACAGGGAGGGTCTGTATCCGCTTAAGCCCTTTGATAAAGATAGCGCAGAGCTTACGATCGATATCATTGAGAAATACCAGAAGCTGTCGTATGAAGAGCATGGGGTGCATTTCGTGCATGCATCGGATGAATTCTATTTGCTTGCAGGCAGAGAGCTGCCGGAGGCTGAACGTTATGACGGCTATCTCCAGCTGGAAAACGGAGTGGGGATGCTCAGACTCCTTACAGATGAATTCGATGAGGCTGTTAAGGAGCTGGTGACCAAGCTTAAGGCATGTCCCGATAAGGCTGCCGCCCATAGAGAGATCTCGGTGGCAACAGGAAGGCTTGCGGCTCCGCATATCAGAAAGATGGCAGGGCGGCTTAGGGAAATACTCCCGGAAACGCATATCAGTGTGTATGATATACGCAACGATTTCTTCGGGGAGCAGATAACGGTTGCGGGACTGCTTACGGGGCAGGATATAGTGGCGCAGCTTAAGGATCAAAAGCTCGGTGAGAGGCTGATCCTGCCGCAGTGTGTGCTTAGGTCGGGAGAGGATGTTTTCCTTGATGACATGCATGTTCCGGACCTTGAAAAATCTTTACAAGTACCTATAGATATTGTAAAATCAAGCGGATGGGATTTTGTGGAAGCTGTAATGGGAGAGAGGATTTATGAGTAAGCCTATAGTGGCTGTGGTAGGACGTCCGAATGTCGGTAAGTCAACACTTTTTAATGCACTTGCAGGGCAAAGGATAAGTATCGTTAAAGATACACCCGGAATAACCAGGGACAGGATATATGCGGAAGTATCATGGCTTGATCATGATTTTACATTAATAGATACGGGCGGCATCGAGCCGGAGAGTAAGGATGTCATACTGTCGCAGATGCGCGAGCAGGCTCAGATAGCGATAGATACCGCAGATGTGATCATATTTATGGTAGATGTTAGGCAGGGTCTTCAGGATGCGGACAGCAAGGTTGCGGATATGCTCAGGCGTTCCAGGAAGCCCGTTGTGCTCGCCGTAAACAAGGTTGACGATATTAAAAAATACGGCAACGATATATTCGAGTTCTATAATCTCGGTATAGGTGAGCCTTACGGCATTTCATCGGCCAACATGATGGGTCTCGGAGATATGCTGGATGTGGTCGTTTCCCATTTCCCCGAGCATGACGGTGAAGAGGAAGAGGATGACAGGCCGAGGATTGCCATAGTAGGCAAGCCCAATGTCGGTAAGTCATCTATTATAAACAGGCTTCTCGGAGAAGACAGGGTAATAGTTTCGGATATAGCAGGAACCACAAGAGATGCTGTTGATACGCCTGTTATGCACAATGACAGGGAATATGTTTTTATAGATACCGCAGGACTCAGAAGAAAGAACAAGGTTAAAGAGGAACTGGAGCATTTCATGGTCGTAAGGACCGTGAGCGCCGTTGAAAGAGCCGATGTTGTGGTTCTTATCATAGATGCAGTTGAGGGTGTCACGGAGCAGGAGGCCAAGATTGCGGGAATAGCCCATGACAGCGGTAAGGGCGTTATCATCGCCGTAAATAAGTGGGATGCCGTTGAGAAGAATGACAAAACGGTATATGAATATGAGAAGAAAATAAGGAATACGCTTTCATATATGCCGTATGCCGAGCTTATCTTTATATCAGCCAAGACAGGACAGAGGCTTAACAGGCTGTTTGATATGATAGATATGGTGGTCGAGAACCATTCAATGCGTATTCAGACAGGGGTACTTAATGAGATCATGTCGGAAGCCGTGGCTATGCAGCAGCCGCCGGCCGATAAGGGGAAGAGGCTTAAGCTGTTTTATATGACTCAGGTATCGGTAAAGCCGCCTACCTTCGTGATCTTTGTAAATGATAAGGAGCTTATGCATTTTTCATATACCAGATATATTGAGAATCAGATAAGGGAGGCCTTCGGCTTCAGGGGTACTCCTCTTAAATTCATTATACGGGAAAGAGGCGAGAAATAATGCAGCGTATCATATGTTTGGTTTTGGGATATGCGCTGGGACTCATACAGACCGGTTATATAGTAGGACGGCTTAAGGGGATCGATATAAGGGATTACGGAAGCAAAAATGCCGGAACGACCAATGTTCTGAGGACGCTGGGTACAAGGTACGGTATTCTTGTTCTGCTGGGAGATGCGCTTAAATGTGTGGTTGCCGTACTCCTGGCTAAGATTATCTTCACCGGGATCTGCCCGGATATAATATGTATCCTGATGCTTTATGCCGCAGCAGGAGTGATACTGGGGCATAATTTTCCGTTTTACATGAATTTTAAGGGCGGTAAAGGAATAGCGGCCACGGCAGGACTGGCGATTTCGTACTGCTTTCAGACAGAACACGGATGGATCGTGCTTGTAATAGGAATGACGGTATTCTTCCTTGTTTTTTTCAGTACACATTATGTGTCGCTGGGATCGATCCTCGGATATCTTACCGTGTTTGCGTGTACAGTGGCTCTGGGGCAGATGGGAGATTATAATTTTCCGCCGGCGATGAATTCTGACCTTCTTACCGAGTATTATATCATCATGGCGTTTCTGACCGTGATGGCAATATACAAGCATAAGGAGAATATAAAGAGACTGATAGCAGGTAATGAACGAAAGACATATCTTAAGGGTAAGCCGGAGGTTGATGTTACCGGCGGTGAGCATAAGAATGGAAAGTAACATAAGCCGGCTCAATACCTACTGAACGGAGGTCGAAAATGGGAAATGTAGCAATAATCGGAGCAGGAAGCTGGGGAACGGCATTGTCGGTGGTTCTTCACAATAATGGCCATAAGGTTACGATATGGTCGATAGTGGAAGCGGAAATAGAGATGCTTAAGTCTGAGCATGAGCATAAGGACAAGCTTCCGGGTGTGAAGCTGCCTGAAGATATGTGCTTTACGACCGATCTTAAGGAGGCTTGCGAGGGTAAGGAGATGCTTGTACTTGCGGTACCCTCACCATATACAAGATCGACAGCAAGGATGATGAAGGACTATGTGTCAGAGGGACAGCTTATTGTCAGCGTGGCCAAGGGTGTGGAAGAAGACAGCCTTATGACGCTCTCGCAGATAATTAAGCAGGAGATACCGCAGTGCAGGGTTGCCGTACTGTGCGGACCGTCTCATGCGGAGGAGGTCGGAAGATGTATCCCGACAACCTGTGTGGCGGGGGCTGCAGACAGGGAGACTGCCGAGTATGTACAGGATATGTTCATGAATGAGAACTTCAGAGTATATACAAGTCCGGATGTTCTGGGAATGGAGCTCGGGGCAGCACTTAAGAATGTGGTTGCGCTTGCCGCAGGTATGGCTGACGGACTTGGATACGGAGACAATACGAAGGCTGCGCTCATTACAAGAGGTATTGCCGAGATAGGCCGTCTGGGAGTCGCCATGGGCGGTAAGGCAGAGACATTCGCAGGTCTAACCGGAATCGGGGATCTTATAGTGACCTGTGCCAGCATGCATTCAAGAAACAGGCGTGCAGGTATCCTCATTGGACAGGGCAAAACGATGGATGAGGCCATGAAAGAGGTTAAGATGGTTGTTGAGGGAGTATACTCAGCCAAGGCTGCCAAGGCTCTGGGAGATAAGTACAAGGTAGACCTTCCCATCATAGATCAGGTAAACCTTATTCTGTTCGAGAACAAACCTGCGGATGCAGCGGTACGCGATCTTATGGTAAGAGAGAGAAGGGATGAGATCCTTTTCCCGTGGTCTGAATAAGATATCATGTTATAACTGTAGAATTAAGGATAGGAAAGAAGGCTTATGGGAGATAAGATCAGAAACTATTTAGAGGAAAACAAACGAAGGATAATGATGTCGCTTTTCGGTGTTATCATATGTGCGGTGAGCGTCGGTGTATTTAAGCTTGCGGCATTGGGTGTGGATCCCTTCCAGTCACTGATGAGCGGTCTGGATTCGGTCATTCCCATCGGTTTCGGAACCCTGTATGTTATCGTTAATGCGATCCTGCTGATATTCAGCCTTGTAGTCGACAGGCATAATATCGGTCTGGCTACATTTATCAATCTTTTTCTTCTTGGATATATAACACAGTTCACATATGATATGCTAAAGAGGCTGTTTCCCGATCCGTCCATGATATTCAGAATAGTATGCCTTATCATCGGAATAGTTGTGATCTGTTTTGGCTCGGCACTTTACATGACCGCTGATCTTGGCGTTTCCACTTATGATGCTGTCGCGATCGTAATGTCAGGTAAGTGGAAGCTTGGTAAGTTCAAATATATTCGTATCTGCACCGATCTGGTCTGCGTAATAGCAGGCTGTATCCTGTTCATTACAGCAGGAAATCCCATTAATAAGATTCCTACGATAGCCGGCGCCGGAACCATAGTTACAGCCTTCTTCATGGGGCCGCTTATAGAATTCTTTAATGAAAAGTGCGCAAGACCGATGCTTAATGCAAAAAAGCCGGAATAGCGGATATTGTATAAAAGAGGTTGAGAAAACACAATATTTGGGGTAATATAGGATAAGCATGTATGAAATGCCGTGATATGGAAAGATATATCACTTTGTTTATAAATGATAAGCTGAGTGGTATGAGAATGAAGCAATTCATAGAGCATATCGAGGAGTGCAGTGTCTGCTTTGATGAGATGGAGACCAACTACCTGCTCAAAGAGGCACTTCTCAGACTCGAAAAGGAGGGCTCTTACGATCTTCATGGCGATCTTATGGAGAAGCTCAAGAACACCAAAAGGTGTGTGGAGGTTCATGAGATGGTTACCATGATCAGAAGAGTCATACTTATCTGCGCCGGGATGGCATTGCTGTTTGAGCTTGTTTTCGTATATGCATTCTATCTTTAGTATGGCGGTTTCAGATAACACAATTTTTACAATATATGTAAGGGGAGTATGTAATGTCGGAGAAGCTGGTACTCATAGACGGTAACAGTATCATAAACAGAGCTTTCTACGGGATCCCGATGCTTACCAATAACGAGGGGATCCATACAAATGCCATTTACGGCTTTCTTAATATCATGTTTAAGATACTCGAGGAGGAAGAGCCCAGGTATCTTGCCATAGCCTTTGATCTTAAGGCACCTACTTTCAGACATAAGATGTATGACGCATATAAGGGTACCAGGAAACCCATGCCTGATGAGCTAAGGGAGCAGGTTCCGATACTTAAGGAACTGCTGTCCAAGATGCAGATCTGTACCGTTGAACAGGCAGGCTTCGAGGCCGATGACCTTCTGGGCACGCTTGCGAAGAAAGCTGAAGCACAGGGGATGGAGGTGGCTCTGGTATCGGGTGACAGGGATCTTCTTCAGATAGCAACGGATAATATTAAGATAAGAATACCTAAGACCAAGGGAGGTAAGACCGAGGTCGAGGATTATTATGCGAAGGATGTTGTTGAGAAGTTCAGTCTTGAGCCTCTCCAGATAATTGAGCTTAAGGCTCTGATGGGTGATTCATCCGATAATATCCCGGGTGTGCCGAAGATAGGTGAGAAGACGGCAACGGAGCTTCTGATCCGGTATCATGACATAGAGAACTTAAGGGAGCATATTCCGGAAATAAGCAAGAAAAGCATCAGGGAAACTCTGGAGAATCATTTCGACATGGCTGTCATGAGTAAGAAGCTTGCGACCATATGTATCACTGCAGATACAGGCATCGAACTTGAGGATGCTGTCCTTAAGAATATGTATACCCCGCAGGCTTATGAGCTCATTAAATCACTTGGATTTAAACAGATCGCCAAGAGATTTGAAGAAGGCGGTGCTGCCGGGGATGTTAAGACAGATAAGGCAGAGATAAAGGATATAGATAAAGATGAGCTTACAGGGCTTCTGAACGGGCTTTCAAAGAAGCCGTCATCGAATATAATAACGGGATTTCATATAGATACGGATGGTGACGGAAGAATTTCGGGCATGTCATTATGTACTTCGGATAAGGAGGCATATTACTGTGCTTTCAGTGAAGCTTCCGGGGCTGATGAAGCCGTAGGCAGTCTGGTTACCTGCATTAAGTCATCGGATCCCGGGGCTGTTTTTATTACCTATGGCCTTAAGAAGCAGCTTCACCTTATGAATGATGCACCGGATATTTCATATGCGGACAGGTTTAAGGATATAGAGATAGCAGATTACCTCATCAATCCTCTGCTTAAGGATTACAGCTTCGATCAGACTCCGCATACAGAGGCTTATGCTGCATATTGTAATTATGAGGGCAGGATAAATAAGCTTAAGGAAGCCGGAATGCTTGAGCTCTATAATGAGATTGAGATGCCGCTTGTTTTCTGTCTCTGTGAGATGGAAAAGTGGGGAATGCTTGTAAAGCCCGAAGCGCTTAAGGAATATGGTGAAGGGCTTGATGAACAGATAAAGCAGCTTGAAGATTCCATTCATGAGGCAGCAGGCGATGATTTCAACATCAATTCGCCAAAACAGCTGGGAGATATCCTGTTTGAGAAGATGCAGATACCCGGAGGCAAGAAGAATAAGAGCGGTTATTCGACGTCTGCCGATATACTGGAGAAGCTTGCGCCCGATTATCCGTTTGTTGCGGATATCCTTAAATACAGAGGACTTGCCAAGCTTAAATCGACCTATGTTGACGGTTTATATCCATGCATAGGTAAGGATAACAGGATCCATTCAACCTTCCATCAGACGATCACGGCTACCGGACGTCTCAGCTCCTCGGATCCCAATCTTCAGAATATTCCTGTCAGGATGGAGCAGGGAAGGCTCATAAGGAAGATATTCGTGCCTGAAGACGGTTATATATTCGTGGATGCCGATTACTCTCAGATCGAGCTTAGGATCATGGCGCATATGTCCGGAGACGAGAAGCTCATTGAAGCGTATAACAGTGAAGCGGATATTCACAGGATAACCGCCTCTGAGGTATTCCATATTCCGTTTGAAGAGGTTACCGACCAGCAGCGAAGAAATGCCAAGGCGGTTAATTTCGGTATAATATATGGGATAAGCTCCTTCGGACTCAGTCAGGATTTAAGTATCTCAGTCAAGGAAGCCAAGTCGTTCATAAACAGATATTTTGAGACTTATCCCAAGGTGAAGGAATTCGTGGATTCACTGGTTAAGGGTGCTAAGGATAAGGGCTATGTGACGACGATGTTTAACAGACGCCGTCCGGTTCCCGAGCTGTCAAGCGGTAACTTCATGCAGCGTTCCTTCGGCGAGAGGGTGGCAATGAACGCGCCTATACAGGGAACAGCTGCCGATATAATGAAGATAGCCATGATAAATGTGCTTAAGCGCCTGAAATCTGAAGGCTTAAGGACAAGGATGATACTGCAGGTTCACGATGAACTGCTGCTTGAGGCTCCGTTAGATGAGAAGGATAAGGTATGTGACCTCCTTGTTGAGGAAATGGAGAAAGCTGCCAGCCTGTCCGTACAGCTTAAGGCCCAGCTCTCAACCGGAACAGACTGGTATCATACCAAATAAAAGATGAAAAAGCGATGAAAATCATAGGAATAACAGGCGGTGTCGGTGCAGGCAAGTCAACTGTGCTGGACATCATTAAGGATAATTGTAACTGTTTTATCATAATTGCTGATGAAGCCGCACATGAGGTGGAGAGGAAGGGCAGGAAGTGCTATGTGGAGCTTGTTGAGCTTCTCGGAAGGGATATCCTAGGTACGGATGGCGAGATAGATAAGAAAGCCATGGCGGCGCGCATATTTGATAAAGATAATAAGAAGCTCTTACAACAGGTAAATGAGATCGTTCATCCGCGCGTGAAGGAGTATATACTCGGTCTTATAGAGGAACACAGGATAAAAGGTGATGTAGACTGGCTGTTCATAGAAGCGGCGCTGCTTATTGAAGATGGCTATAAGGAAATCTGCGATGAACTCTGGTATATATATGCCGATGAAGAGGTGCGGGCAGCAAGGCTTAAGGCAAGCAGGGGATATTCCGATGAGAAGATAAGGGATATCATGAAGAGTCAGAATGATGATGCGGTATTCAGGGCTAATTGTGACCATGTTATTGAGAATAACGGAGACCTTGAGATCACGAAGAGAAGGATCGGGGAACTGATAAAAGATAAAAAATAAAAGATAGAAGATAAGTGATTACAGACAAATGTGGTGAGGATGGATATGGAAGAGGATAAGAAGAATCCGGGTCAACTTGTTTTCGGATTGGATATCGGGACAAGGAGTCTTGTTGGAACGGTAGGATACAAGACGGGTGATAAGTTTCATGTAGTGGCGCAGTGCGTCAGGGAGCATGAATCGAGATCGATGCTTGACGGACAGATACATGATATCAACACCGTGGGACGGTCGATCGCCGATGTTAAACAGAAGCTGGAGAATCAGATCGGTAAGACGCTTAACGAAGTATGTATAGCTGCGGCCGGCCGTGTATTAAAGACTGTTAATGCAAGCGCTGAAATAGAATTTCAGGAAGATAAGACCATTGATGCGGAGGATATACACAGCCTTGAAATGCTGGGTGTTGAGAAGGCGTTCGAGGAGCTGACCGAGAATAATAAGACTGAAACAAGATTCTACTGTGTCGGATATACGGTAGTTCATTATTATATGAACGGACTGCAGATAAGCGTGCTTGACAAGCATAAGGCAAAGAGGATTTCCGTTGAGCTTATAGCAACCTTCCTCCCTGATGATGTTGTGGACGGTCTGTACAGAGCAGTTGAGGTGGCCGATCTTCAGGTGGCGAACCTTACTCTCGAGCCTATTGCGGCGATTCAGGTGGCTATACCCGAGAGCTTCAGGATGCTTAATCTTGCACTGGTGGATGTCGGTGCAGGTACTTCGGATATTTCCATAACAAAAGACGGCAGCATAGTTGCTTACGGAATGATACCGATGGCGGGAGACGAACTCACAGAAGCCATTGTCAAGCAGTGTCTGGTTGATTTCTCAACAGGAGAAGAGATCAAGACTTCGTATGGCAGGAAAGTCATAAAATATAATGATATCATGGGTATTCAGCAGAAAATCACATCCGAAGAAATAGACAAGATAGTTGAGCCTGTTGTAAGAACCATGACCAAAGAGATAAGTGACAAAATAAAGGAGCTTAACGGTGATGAACCTGTCAGTGCCATCTTTGTTGTCGGCGGTGGCGGCAAGCTTCCCATCTTCGCGCAGATGCTTGCGGATGAGCAGGGAATAAGCAGGCAGAGATGTGCATTGAGGGGAGAAGAGGTTCTTAAGGAGATAGACTACCAGATAGAGAATCCAAACTTGGATTCCATGTTTGTCACTCCGATAGGTATCTGTCTTAATTTCTATGACTCCAAGAATAACTTCATATATGTTAATTTCAACGGGGCTCGTGTTAAGCTGTATGATAACGGTCATCTTATGGTGGTTGATGCCGCAATACAGGCCGGCTTCCCCAATGAAGGACTGTTCCCTAAGCGCGGTCAGGCACTGAGCTTTACGCTGAACGGAACTCCGCATATGATACGCGGTGAGCTTGGTGAGACGGCTGTAGTCAAGATCAATGATGAAGAAGTAAGCATTAATACATCAATACGTGCAGGGGATAAGATAACGGTTACAGAATCCACGGCAGGAGCTCCGGCATCCGCCACGATCAATAAGCTTAAGGAGTATGATTCTACTCTTACAGTCGTTGTCAATGACACTCCGGTTGCCCTTCCTAAGTACGCAGAGGTGAACGGTGAGCTGGAATCCGGTTATTACGAGATCCGGGAGAATGACAATATTAAGCTTCTTGATTACTATACCGTTGCTCAGATCGCTTCATTTATGGATGTTACCCTGAAGGAGGGTATGAACATCTATGTAAATAACAAGCTTGCAGATAAGGATACGCTTGTTTACAGTAATTTCTCTATCATATGGACGCTTGAGGAGTTAAGCCTGTCGGATGTTGATAAGGAGGATTATCTGAGCTATGAAGAGCTTCCGGATGATGATGCGGAAGCCGGATATGATGATTATTCTGAAGAAGGCGTGCAGACGGCTGGAGAAGGACATGAGGAAGCCGTAGAAGGCAGTGAAGCATCTTCGGTATCGGCAGATGATAGCATAGCGGAAGATGATCAGCGTATTAATGATAAAGTAATCCCGGACAGCGGCACAGGAGATATAATGGAGGATACCCTTAATGCGCTTAAGAAGGTAAGCGCCGATCTGGGTATTGATGAGCCGGAGGGTTCAGCCGATACCGGTCAGTCTGTTAATAATGATAAGGATGAACCACAGACTGATAATGTATCATCGGAGGTATCGGCAGATAACAGCGGAAGTAATGAGACAGGCATGAGCATCGTTGTCAAGGTCAACGGCGATGATGTGAAGCTGACAGGTAAGAAGGAATACATTTATGTGGATGTATTTGAATTCATTGATTTTGATCTGTCCAAGCCTCAGGGGCATGCGGTGGTAACCAAGCTTAACGACAGGGCTGCTATATTCAATGAGCCCATCAAATCGGGGGATGTAATAGAGATTTACTGGGAAGCATGAAATCAATACAGCGAAAAATACGCAGTATTTTGAACATGTTCAGAAGCTTAAATAACTGGACTTACAGCAGATGTAAAATTATAGAATAGCGAATTTCATCAGAAATTCGGTATTCGTACTGGACCAGGCTCTGCAGAAAGCAGAGGCGTGTCATGCGGAACGCATGATTTATGAATGCATTTCCTTGTTTGCATTCAGAAAGTCATACAGGGGAGAAATATATAGCAGAATACAGGGGAGAGAATTATGAGATTATGCAGTATTGCGAGCGGAAGCAGCGGAAACTGTATCTATGTGGGTGATGACAATACGCATCTTATAGTAGATGCTGGCATCAGCGGTAAGAGGATTGAAGACGGGCTTAATTCGATCGGTCTTAAAACCGGAGAGCTTAACGGAATCCTGATCACACACGAGCATTCGGATCATGTGGCGGGGCTTGGTGTCCTTGCCCGCAGATACGGTATACCCATGTACGGAACCAAGGGGACGATAGATGCAATAAGAAGAATAAAGACTCTCGGAAATATACCGGAAGACCTGTTTAAGGTTATAGAGGCCGATATACCTTTCAGGGTTAATGATCTTAAGGTCAATCCGGTAAGGATAAGCCATGACGCGGCAGATCCCGTTGCCTACAGGATAGGTAACGGAGATAAGGCGGTAGGTGTATTGAGTGACCTCGGGAAATATAATGACTATATAGTTGATAATTTCTTCGGGGTGGATGCGCTTCTTCTTGAGGCCAATCACGATGTCAATATGCTGCAGGTCGGTAAGTATCCTTATCAGCTTAAGTGCAGGATCCTGGGAGATAAAGGACATCTTTCGAATGAAACGTCAGGCAGGCTTCTTAACAGGCTTCTGCATGATAATCTTAAGACTGTATTTCTGGGACATCTCAGTCATGAGAATAATCTTGCGGAGCTGGCTTATGAAACGGTACGCCTCGAAGTGCTTATGAGTGATAACAAGTACAGACCTGAGGATTTCAGGATAAAGGTTGCGGCAAGAGATGTTATAAGTGAAGCGGTAACGGTTTGAAAATCTCATAACCGAATAAGCTGCCCGGATATAAGATAATATATAAAGCATTATGTAAAAAAATACAGATACGAATACCCGGAAGGAAGAGTAAGATGAAGAAAACAATTATTACGGTAGTCGGCAAAGACACAGTGGGGATCATAGCCAAGGTATGCACATATCTTGCGAATAACAGGATAAATATACTGGATATTTCGCAGACCATAGTCCAGGGATATTTCAACATGATGATGATCGTGGATATGAATGATTCCAGCAAGCCGTTCGGGGATATTGCGGATGAGCTTGACCAGATAGGTGATGAGATAGGTGTTGTAATAAGATGCCAGAGAGAAGACATATTTAACAGTATGCACAGAGTCTGAGCCTGACAGGGAAATAAAAATAACTGTAACTATAATGCGTAGGGAACAATAATGATAAACATATTTGAAGTAAAAGAAACAAATGAAATGATCGAGAAGGAAAACCTTGATGTAAGGACTATTACATTGGGTATAAGCCTTCTTGACTGTATTACGGATGATCTTGAAAAGCTTAAATCAAATATATTTAACAGGATAACGGGCAAGGCGAAGGATCTTGTTTCCGTAGGCAGGGAGATAGAGCGTGAATACGGTATTCCGATCGTAAATAAAAGGATATCCGTTACTCCCATTGCTCTTGTAGGTGCCTCGGCCTGTAAATCTCCCGAGGATTATGCTTCAATAGCACAGACTCTTGACGAAGCCGCCAAGGAAGTGGGAGTTAACTTTATAGGTGGATATTCGGCTCTTGTATCAAAGGGAATGACCAAAGGTGAGGAGAACCTGATAAAGTCGATCCCAATGGCTCTTTCACAGACATCACTGGTATGCAGTTCCGTTAATCTGGGATCGACCCGTACCGGCATAAATATGGATGCGGTACGGCTTATGGGACAGATTATTAAAGAAACGGCAGAAGCTACCAAAGATGCGGATTCACTTGGATGCGCCAAGCTTGTGGTATTCTGCAACGCACCGGATGATAATCCCTTTATGGCAGGAGCCTTCCATGGCGTTACTGAGGCCGACGCGATAATAAATGTCGGGGTAAGCGGACCGGGAGTGGTAAATACCGTACTTAAAAAGGTCAGGGGAGAGAGCTTCGAGGTTCTGTGTGAAACTATAAAGAAGACGGCATTTAAGGTGACAAGAGTAGGACAGCTGGTTGCAGGAGAAGCATCAAGGAGACTGGGTGTTCCCTTCGGAATAGTGGATCTCTCACTTGCACCGACGCCTGCGGTCGGGGACTCCGTTGCAGACATATTATGTGAGATAGGACTTGAGCACGCCGGAGCGCCGGGGACAACAGCGGCGCTGGCTCTTCTGAACGATCAGGTTAAGAAGGGCGGAGTCATGGCTTCATCCTACGTGGGTGGACTGAGCGGTGCGTTTATTCCCGTCAGCGAGGATCAGGGCATGATAGATGCAGTTGAAGTGGGAAGCCTTACCCTTGAGAAACTGGAGGCAATGACCTGTGTATGCTCGGTGGGACTTGATATGATAGCGATCCCGGGAGATACGAAGGCTTCGACAATATCCGGAATAATTGCCGATGAGATGGCGATAGGCATGGTAAACCAGAAGACAACTGCGGTAAGGGTTATCCCTGTAATCGGAAAGGGCGTGGGAGAGAAGGTAGAGTTCGGAGGGCTTCTCGGACATGCTCCGATAATGCCTGTCAATCAGTATTCCTGCGATGCGTTTATAAACCGTAAGGGCAGGATACCTGCGCCTATACACAGCTTTAAGAACTGATCGCCCGTTTACTATAGTACGACCGGTGAACGTTCATACTCGGATATAAACAACTGTCTGCATTTACTGCAGGCAGTTTTATTATACAGATCTGAAGCAAGTATGCCGCTCCTGAACATACGGAGCGCATGGTTATAACGGGTACCATCAGGGAAGTGGTCCGTAAGGATCTGCGGAGCATCTGCAATTTTGGATATGATCGGAATACCGGAGTGCAGCTTAAGCTCATGCATGAGGACAGAGGAAGACCGGCTTAAACCAAGAGGTCTTATATAGTAGTGCCATCCGTCTGCTGTGTATTCGTGTACATCCCGGGCTTTTATATCAAGCAGGATATGTGTCAACGCACGGCTGATCCTGGCATAGTTTAAATCCTTTGATTTAAGCTTCATGCAAAGGTCTGTGAAGGAGGATGCATGGGCATATTCCCTGATTATCTTATGAGCCAGTGATGATGATACATCAAGGAAGCGGGTCAGGGCTTTAGGCTCATCCCCAAATGGCTGAAGCTTATGGAACAGAAGAAGGCTCAGGTCATCTTCTGACATTGCGGGATATTTATCAAGATATTCACAGAGTGAACTGAATACTTGCGAGGGCATACGGGTGCTTAATGCCTGCAGTTCTATTTCTTCGGCCGCAGAAGGATTAAGAAGCTCCCTGCGCAGAGCAGAGGATGACAGGGCTCCGGCTGAAGAATCATGATAGTCTGAACCCGTACGCTTAACCGTATGGAACTCACAGTCAAATGAAAGCAGCTTAGCGGCTTTGATATATGCGGCTGCAAGGAGATTATTGGGTGTTCTTAAAACATCACGGATATGTTCAGGGATATTATCGCCTGAATTAACGGCACAGGAATAATTAATGCCGCGGCTGAGAGAATCTTTAATATAGGTTCCGTCAGGTTCCACGGATATTCCGGATTTATCCGTCAGAGCCGCTTTCCCGGATATGCCGGAGTCCGCTGACAGAGACGATTTCCCGGACATGCATGAGTCCGTTGGTGAAACCGTGGAAGACAGGAATTTAATATACCCGGAAGCCTCCTTAAGAAGTTCTGTATCACCGCATTCGGATCCGAATGATATGCAGTCGGCAATACCGGATCTTTGGATAAGAGATACTGCTCCGAGAGCGAAGTACTCAAGGCTTGCGGAAGAGTATACCAATGGGAGTTCAAGCACAAGATCCGCACCCGCCATAAGTACAGAACGTGTACGTTCATATTTGGATACTATGGCAGGACAGCCACGCTGCACATAGTCTCCTGACATTACGGCAACCATGAAATCAGCTCCGGTAGCTTCCTTTGCGGCATTTATATGAAGGACATGACCGTTATGAAGAGGATTGTATTCCGCTATGACTGCCGTTACTTTCATGATGTCAGCTTCACCTTATCCTTTGGAAGATGTTTCATAAGAGCAGCTTCGAGTTCCGAAGCATTTATCGGCTTGGTGAGGTAGTCACAGAAGCCGATATTTTTATATTCCTCTTCCATACCGCTTATTGCATTGGCTGTAAGCATGATGACCGGTGTTTCCATGTTGAGACCGGACGAAGAGATTATCTTAAAGGTTTCGATCCCGTCCTTTAACGGCATACGGTGATCGAGAAGGATAAGATCGTATTTAAAGTGCTCACACCTTTCGATGGCGCTGTCCCCACTCAGGGCCTTGTCTATCTGAATGTCGGTATTTCTTAACAGTCCTTCCGCAACCATAAGATTGGTGGACGAATCATCCACGAGCAGGATATGCGCATCGGGAGCCTTGAAGCTTTCCTTGTATTTGGGTATCTTATTTGATACCGGATTAACTAGAGGCCCGATAGGGGAGTGATCTACAACGGACTGCGGCAGGATAACAGTAAAACAGCTTCCCTTTCCGACTTCGCTACGGACATTTATGCTTCCATCCATGAGAGCGACAAGCTCCTTGGTAATGGCAAGCCCCAGTCCTGTTCCCTGTATCGATGCAGTCTGTTCCTCATTTACGCGTTTGAAGGAATCAAACAGAAGAGGGATATCCTCCTCCTTTATCCCTATTCCGGTATCGGTAACCTCGATTATAAGATCCAGGGAGTCTTTCCCTGTTTCGTCAAAGGTCATATCAAGGGTGACACCGCCTGAATTCGTGTATTTAACGGCGTTTGAGACTATATTGGAAAGAATCTGTCCTATGAGGCGTGAATCGCCGTACAGACCTGACGGAAGTTCGGGATCGCACTTAATATGCAGATAAAGATTCTTCTTCTCCGCAACCATTTCGAAGAAATAGAAGCAGTCCCTGAGAATCTTGTAAGGATCGTAGCTTTGTGGATGGATCTCTGTTTTTCCGGCCTCTATCTTGGAAAAATCAAGAACGTCATTGATTATGTTAAGAAGCGCATCACCGGCAGAGTTAATGTTCATCGAATACACCCGGATAAGCGGATCTCCGGATGAGCGCATGATAAGTTCATTCATTCCGAGAATTGAATTAAGGGGCGTGCGTATCTCATGAGACATATTGGCAAGGAAGGTGCTCTTGGCACTGCTGGCATGGTCTGCATTTTCACGGGCTTCCTTTATCTGATTAAGATATGATATCTCCTCCGTGGTATCCTCGATCATATAATAAGAGCAGATGGGTCTTCCCTTGCTGTCTGAGAGATTCTTGAACTTGAAACGATAGTTTCTTGTCTCGGGTTCGCTATTTCCCTGTGTTTCACAGATATAATCAACCGAGCCCTCGGATGCGTCACCGAGTTCACGTGAGACTGTTGCTATCGGCTCGTCCTTCGGAGTAAAGCATGACTTATCAATGCCGAAATGCTTTACGGCGAATTCATTTGCGTAAATACAGGAGTCGTTTATATCGAACAGGATAAGCCCTTCGTTCATTTCATCTACTGCAGTCCCTATGCTTTCTATCATAAGATTTCTTGGCACAAAGGTATGTATGCTGAAGCTTATGAGCGCACCCGCTACCCCGTAAAAAATGACTGAAGCATCAAGCAGAAGAGACATGGCCATATAGATAATGTTAAGGGCGACAACAAGCAGAAGAACCGAGAGTATAAGGATATATTTTGTCCTGTAGAAGCTGTAGTTCTTTTTGATCCGGTAGATTATAAAGATAAAGGATAACAGGACCGCCACATAATCGATAGCGAGATGAACGTAATACATGGGCAGAAAGCCGGTTTGGAAAAATACTGTACTGTGTGCATAATTACGGTATATATAGAAACAGTGACCGAATATTATATTAAGAAATATGGATGCGTTATCGGCGGACATTACTATGAATGCGGGCAGCTTCAGCCTGTGCTTTTCTTCATCGTGCTCTGTGTAGGACAGGCAGAAGCCGAACAGATGGAACAGGATCCAGTCGATCGAGGCAAAGTAGAAGCAGTAAGCTGTCTGGGCAGTCAGCTCATTAAAAGAAAGGGCTATCGCGATATTCGCAATGATCGCAACAAGCGCTGCTATCATTGCCTTTTTCAGACTTAACGCATAGCTTTTCTTAAGCCTGCTTATGTAGTTAAGCGTTATGAATATACTGCTTGCCGCCAGGCAGTATACGAAAACGTATATTATCTTTATATACATGATCCACCTGTACAGTTATGAATCCGTGACAGAAAAAACGCAGTGTATGTAGTCCGTCCGGGATTATTACGACTATTTGCCTTAAAGATGATAACAAGACTGTAAATTAATTGTATTGTACCAAATTTTATTGCAAACGCATAGTGTTTGGGGATATTTTTCAAAAGCTTTACAAGAATTATTGTTAGGACAGACTTCAGCGTGTTATAATCAGATTTATAACAATCCGGAGAGAGCATATGAAGGAAAATAACACATCGATAAAAGAAGTAATCAATAAGCACGGTGAAATGAACATTATGAGCGGGCACTTATAATAGTATTCTTTGTAGTGCTCATTTCCGGGTATTATCTTAAAATATACAGCTCCACCAAGGAAAGCATCATATCAAGGGGTGAGGCAAGGGCGTTAAAAGCTGCGCAGCAGTTTTCAAGCTATATAAATACAGAGAAGATCATAGTCGAGCAGGAGAAATTCACCACCGAGAAGCTGCTTGGTGACGGCAGGAGCCATGAAGAGATAGTCGGTTACATGACGGCCTATACCAATATGGTCCAGACAGAAGTAAACGATAAGATAACCGGAGTATACGGATATATTCAGGGTGAGTACTGCGATGGTACGGGGTGGACTCCGGATCCGGATTTTAACCCGAAGGAAAGACCGTGGTACAAGGCAGCAACAGAAAACATGGGTCATCCGACACTTGTGGAGCCGTATGTGGATGCAAGGCTTGGATCGATAACCATGACGGTTGCACAGACGATTGACGACGGCGAATCGGTAGTGGCCGTGGATTTAAGCTTTGACATGCTTAAGGAGGTTATCGGAGAGGAGACGGATGGAAAGGGCAGCAATATTGATATGTCTGACAGCCAATGCGGTGGCCGGCGCAAGGGAAATGTATCTTGGGGAAGGCTTCGATGATTATATTACCAAGCCCATCGTGGCGCAGAAGCTTGAAGAAATGCTGATCGCCTATCTTCCCGGGGATAAGGTTATTTACAAACAGTCAAAAGAGGAGCAGGCTGCTCCCGCCTGATGACTTTGTATCTGATTTTGCACAATAAAAATTAGCTTTTATACTTGTATACAAGTATGGTTTGCGCTATGATAAAGATGACCGGACGGTTCATATTTTAGAATATATGTGCTGTTCTGAATGGTTACAAAAAGAGAAGAGAAAGAAGGTATGGGTATGGGATTTATTGACAGGATCAAGGACAGGGCAAGACAGGATGTTAAGAAGATTGTTATGCCCGAGAGTAATGACAGGAGAACACTTATTGCGGCAGACAAGATACTTAAGGAGCATATAGCCGATATAATCATGGTCGGCAAGGAAGAAAAGATAATGGAGGGAGCAAAGTGGCTGGAGCTCGATCTTTCAAGGATCACGGTCATAGATCCCGAGAATACGGACAGGTTCGATCTGTATGCGGATACTCTGTATGAGCTTCGCAAGAACAAGGGCATGACTCCCGAAAAGGCCAGGGAAAGACTGCTTAATGACTACCTTATGTTCGGGGTTATGATGGTAAAGATGAAGGATGCAGACGGAATGGTTGCGGGTGCAAGTCATGCTACGGCCGATGTTTTAAGACCGTCGCTTCAGGTATTGAAGACGGCACCGGGTGTTGAACTTGTTTCGGGATTTTTCATCCTTGATGTACCGGACTGCATATACGGTGAAAACGGAACCTTCCTGTTTGCGGACTGCGGCCTTAACCAGGATCCCAATTCGGAGGAGCTTGCCGCCATAGCCAATTCATCTGCAAAGAGCTTCACCAATCTCGTGGGTGCGAAGCCGATAATAGCAATGCTTTCACATTCAACAAAGGGAAGCGCAAAGCATGAGCTTGTGGACAAGGTGGTAAGGGCTACGGAGATCGCAAAGGATAAGTATCCTTACCTTACGATAGACGGTGAGCTTCAGACAGACGCGGCGCTGGTTCCGTCGGTGGCTGCTGCCAAGGCACCGGAAAGCGATATAGCAGGTCATGCAAATGTTCTGATCTTCCCCAATCTTGATGCCGGAAATATTGGATATAAGCTGGTTGAGAGACTGGCTAAGGCTGAAGCATACGGCCCGATGCTACAGGGACTTGCGCGTCCGGTCAACGATCTGTCAAGGGGATGTACCGCAGACGATATAGTCGGTGTAGTGGCTCTGACCGCTGTACAGGCACAGATTTCCTGAAAAAACATTGATAAATACCTTGACAAATACCTTTCCTGTATGTATACTCGTGTAAGTGCGAATTGAATTCCGGCTGACAGAACAGCAGGTACATATATACAGCAGATAAAGGAGGTGTAAGAGATGTCTATTTGTCCTAAGAATAAATCTTCAAAGGGTCACAGAGACCAGAGAAGGGCTAACTGGAAGATGAGCGCTCCTGCATTGGTTAAGTGCAGCAAGTGCGGTGAACTTATGATGCCTCACAGAGTATGTAAGGCTTGCGGTTCATACAATAAGAAGGAGATCATCCCCCAGGATTAATAAAACCGTAGTGAAACGGAGCTTCGGAGGCAATGCTTCCGAAGCTTTTTCTTTTCTATTCATCCTTGCTTTTTAGGATAATCTTCTGTATATTAAGATACGGAAGCTCTTCACCTGCGCCAGATGCGGAGAAGTCCGGGTGGGAAGATGCCGGACGGTGAGGAGAGGATCATGTAAACATAGGATGGCCGTAAGGAGTACGCAGCCTTACGACAAAGGATGAAGAGTATGGTTAGTGTAGCTGTAGACGTAATGGGAGGGGATAATGCGCCTGTCGAGCCGGTTAAGGGTGCGGTTAATGCAATTGCTTCGGGCAGTGATATCCGCGTTTTCTTATGTGGAAAGAAGGACGTTATCGAGAGTGAATTAAAGAAATATCAGTATGAACCGTCCCGGGTGGAGATAGTCGATGCTCCCGAGGTAATAGAAACAGGGGAAGCTCCGGTCATGGCTATCCGGAAGAAGAAGGATTCATCGATCGTAAAGGGACTTAACCTTGTCAAGGACGGAACCTGTGATGCGTTCGTGTCTGCAGGGAGTTCGGGGGCAATACTGGTAGGCGGACAGGTTATTGTGGGAAGGATCAAGGGTGTTGAGAGACCGCCTCTTGCGCCGGTGTTCCCGACGGATAAGGGAATATCTCTTCTTATAGACTGTGGTGCCAATGTGGATGCAAGGGCATCCCACCTTGTACAGTTTGCGAAGATGGGCTCTATATATATGGAGCATGTACTCGGAGTCAAGAGTCCCAAGGTGGCGATTCTTAATATTGGCGCAGAGGAAGAGAAAGGCAATATGCTTGTTAAGGAAACATATCCTCTTCTGAAGAACTGTCCCGAGATCAATTTCATAGGCAGTGTTGAAGCCCGTGAGATTCCCGAAGGCACGGCAGATGTTGTTGTATGCGAGGCCTTTGCCGGGAATGTGGCACTTAAGATGTATGAGGGTGTCGGCAAGACAATGATAGGCGCCCTGAAGGAAACCTTCATGACATCACTAAGGACAAAGCTTGCATATATGCTTGTTAAGCCGGTTCTTAAGAAGACGCTTAAGAGATTTGATGCAACGGAGTACGGCGGTGCACCACTCCTCGGACTTAACGGACTGGTGGTAAAGACTCACGGAAACGCAACACATAAGGAGATATCCACGTCCATACAACAGTGTGTTACATTTAAGGAACAGGAAATCAACAAGAAGATAAATGAAGTGATAAATGTGGTATAGGGGCAATACAGATTATTGAAGGAGAGTTACACTATGGAACTTGAGAAGCTTAAGAAGATAATTGCAGAGGTGCTTAATGTTGACGAGAACGAGATAACGGAGGAAACAAGGTTCACAGATGACCTGGGTGCCGATTCACTTGATGTTTTCCAGATCATTATGGGTATTGAGGAAACCTTCGATGTGGAGATATCCAATGAGGATGCCGAGAAGATCGTGACGGTCGGAGATGTGGCCGAACAGATCAGAAATGCATTGAGCTAGGCTTTGTAAAGCAGAAAAAAATGTGCTCACGCACATTTTTTTTATGAATATATCATAAGGGGGACCACGAAGTGGTGGATTCCTTATGATGCCTGAAAATTATCATAAGGGGATATATTTGTGAATCTATCAGACGGCTATAAACAGCTTCAGAAAAAGATCGGGTATAATTTCAAAGATGAGATGCTTCTTATAAGGGCGCTTACCCACAGTTCCTACAGAAACGAGCAACAGTCAATAAAGGATTATGAAAGACTGGAATTCCTTGGAGATGCGGTTCTGGAGCTTACGGTGAGTGATTTCCTTTATAAGGATAATCCCAAAATGAAAGAGGGAGAGATGACCAAGATGAGGGCTTCGCTGGTATGTGAGCCTACGCTTGCATACTGTGCAAGGGAGCTTTCCTTGAGGGATTATATTCTGCTCGGAAAGGGTGAAGAGAAGACGGGCGGAAGGTCAAGGGAATCAATCATATCGGATGTGTTCGAGGCGGTGATCGGAGCCCTGTATCTTGACGGTGGCCTTGAACAGGCAGCCGGTTTTATAAGGAAATATGTTCTGACAGATTACAGGAATAAAATTGAATTCAGGGATTCAAAGACCACTCTTCAGGAGTATGTACAGGAGAATGGCTCGGTTATGGATTATGAGCTGATAAGCGAAAAGGGTCCGGATCATAATAAGAAATACACGGTTAATGTACTCATTGATTCTGTGGTAATGGGAGAAGGAACCGGCAGCTCTAAGAAAAGAGCCGAACAGAGAGCCGCGTATGAGGCGATGAAAAAGCTTGGCCTCATAAAAGAAAGTTAACAGGTACGGATATAATAAAGCGGCGATAACGGAGATAATTATGTATTTAAAAAGTGTTGAGATACACGGATTTAAATCCTTTGCAAATAAAATAGTATTTAACTTTCATAACGGAATCACAGGTATAGTGGGACCTAACGGAAGCGGAAAGAGTAATGTTGCCGATGCGGTACGATGGGTGCTCGGTGAACAGAGCGCGAAACAGCTGCGCGGTGCCAACATGCAGGATGTCATCTTTTCGGGAACACAGCTGCGTAAACCGATGGGCTATGCTTATGTTGCGATCACCCTTGACAATTCTGACCACAAGCTTGTTACGGATTATGAGGAGGTAACCGTTTCGAGACGCGTATACAGATCCGGTGAGAGTGAATATCTTATCAACGGGTCTCCGTGCCGTCTTAAGGATGTCTATGAAATGTTCTATGATACGGGTATAGGCAAGGAAGGCTATTCGATCATAGGACAGGGACAGATAGATAAGATACTGAGCGGCAAGCCTGAGGAGAGAAGGGAGCTTTTCGATGAAGCCGCAGGTATTGTCAAGTTCAAAAAGAGGAAGGATACGGCGCTTAAGAAGCTTGCAAGCGAACAGGCCAATCTGGTGAGGGTTGACGATATCCTTGTCGAGAAAGAGAAACGCATAGAGCCTCTGGGCAACCAGAGTAAGACGGCCAGGGAATATCTGGGCAGAAAAGAAGAGCTCAAAAGGCTTGATGTCAACCTGTTCCTAATCGAATCCGGAAGAACGGGGGATGTTCTGCGCGAGCTTACAGAGAAGCTGTCTATCGCAAATGAAGACCTTAACGAAAACAGGAGTAAATACGAGAGCCTCAAGGCTGAATACTCGGAAGTGGAAGAGCGTGTAAAGACTCTCGATGAGCAGATAGAGGAAAAGAGAAAGCAGCTGACGGAGGGAGAGCTTAAGAAGGAACGTCTCAAGAGTCAGATAACCCTTAACGAACAGGCGATCAGATCAGCAGAGACGAACAGGTCACATTATATTGAACAGAAGGAGTCTTTAAGTGAAAGACTGGAACAGCAGATAAAGGAGAAAGTCCGTCTGGATTCCGCAAAGGAGGAGATAGATAACTCACTTAAGGAGCTTACGGTAACGAGGGATGAGGCCAAGAAGGAGCTTGGCGGAGTTCAGGCAAGGATAGAGGAATTAAACGGAATAATAGAGAAGAACCAGAGCGAAATAATGCGGATGCTTAATGAGCGAGCAACCATTAAGGCCGATATTACCAAGTACGATACAATGCTCGAACAGGTCAAGATCCAGAGAGCACAGGTGCAGAGCCGTCTGCTTCGTGCCAAATCCGAGGAGAAGGAGCAGGAAGAGGAACTTAAGAACCTGTATAAGGAGCTGAACGATATTACCGCTTCTATCTTAAAGACCGATCAGGAACGTGAGGTGCTGGAGGAGCAGGTGGCGCAGTTTAAGACAGAGCTTGAGGAAAACGACAGGAAGCTGTCCGAAGCCCAGATAAATTATCATAAGGAAAAATCACGCCTTGATGCCATGAAGAACATAGCGGAACGTTATGACGGGTACGGCGGCAGCATCAAGCGTGTAATGGAAAATAAGGAAAAGAATAAAGGCATTATAGGCGTTATTGCGGATATCATATCTGTTGACAAGGAATATGAGACCGCCATAGAAACGGCTCTGGGCGGAAATATACAGAATATCGTAACAGAGGATGAGGCGGTAGCCAAGAAGATGATCCGCATGCTCAAGGAAACGAAGGGCGGGCGCGCGACCTTTATGCCTCTTACGAGCGTAAAGGACAGAGGAGAGTTCGATAAACCGTCCGTAAGGGATGAGAAGGGCTTTATCGGAATGGCTTCCGAACTGGTTAATGCAAAGAAGAAATACAGCGATGTGGTGAGCCAGCTGCTTGGAGCCATAATTGTAGTTGATCATGTGGATAACGCACTTGCCATGGCAAGGAAATACAATTATCTGCTTAGGATAGTTACGCTTGAGGGAGAATATCTTACCCCGGGCGGGTCTCTTGCCGGCGGTGCATTTAAGAACGCCAGCAATCTTCTCGGAAGAAAGAGGGAGATAGAGGAGCTGGAGGAAACAGTGCGTAAATCCCTTAAAAAAGTCGAGAAGATAATGGATGACATAGATAATATAAAGGATAACAGGAGAGCTGTCAGAAAGAGGGTTGAGGAGCTGCAGGAGAGCCTCAAGGAGCAGGCCGTAATGCAGAATACAGCCCAGATGAATGTAGACAGGGCCGAAGAGATAAAGCGCGATACCGTAAGCGGGTACGAAAGCCTGAAGAAGGATAACAGGGAGATCGAGGAGAGGCTTGCAGAGATAAACACCGGGAAGGAAGAGACCGGAGTTAAGCTTGCCGAATCGGAACACAGCGAGAATGAGCTTAAGAAGATAATACAGGACTGCGGAAAGGAACTGGAAGGATTAAGAGATATTGAGTCGGAGCGTGTTATTAAGTCTTCCGATATCGAACTTAAGGTCAATACTTTACAGAGAGATGCAGAGCATGCAGCTTCCAACGTTCAGCGTACCGATGCGGAGATAGCGAGGATGCGCGAAGAAATGGATGAGATTAATACAAGGATCGCATCCGAGGATAAAGAGATTGAAGTAAGAAATGCGAATATAGTACAGATAAACGAAACTCTGGCAGCATCTGAGGACAGCAAGGATAATGATGAGGACTTCCTGAATAAGACAATAGCGGAAAAGGAAGATCTGCTTAAGAAACAGAATTCATTTTTCGAGGCTACGGAGAAGATCAACAATAAGATCAATTCACTTGACAAGGAGGTCATGAGGCTTAATACGCAGAAGGAACGTGTGGAAGAGGATCAGGAGAATCTGGTTCACTACATCTGGAACGAATATGAGCTTTCTTTGTCAACTGCCGGTCAGCTGCGTGATGAAAGCCTGAAGGACCCGGGTGCGATAAGAAGATCCATAAGAGAAGTAAGGGATGCCATAAAGGCTCTTGGCGATGTAAATGTTAATGCCATAGAGGAGTATAAAACACTCATGGAAGAATACAGCTTCCTTAAGGGCCAGCATGATGATCTTGTGGAAGCGGAGAAAACACTTTCCAACATAGTTGCAGAGCTCGATGAAGCAATGAGAGCACAGTTTGCAGAGAAGTTCAAGGATATCGCCTCTGAATTCGACAAGGTATTCAAGGAAATGTTCGGAGGAGGTAAGGGAAGCCTGGAGCTTCAGGAGGATGAGGATATCCTGGAAGCGGGTATTAAGATAATAGCCCAGCCGCCCGGAAAGAAGCTTCAGAA
>JAILNV010000029.1 GCA_024691125.1 Lachnospiraceae bacterium
ATGTCTGTAGAGGAGGCTCTTACCCGTCCTGTTAAGCCGAACGCTGGTCTTATCTGTTATGACCACCTTGGCGAAGAGTTCTACAGTATAACGACTATGTGTCAGCACTGGGGCGTAGAAAGAAAAGTCTATATGTACCGAGTAGCCCACGGATGGTCTGTAGAGAAAGCCCTGACTACCCCATCTCGTCAATCTAAAAAGAAAAAGCCTGCCGATTGCTGATTCGGTAGGCTTTTTTTATCGTTATACTGAGCTTCAAAACTAATCTCACTTTACGCCATTTTTACGCCATTTCGATATCGACTTTTATGTCTGATGCATCGACTTATATATTACATGAGACTTGCCAAGTCTGATATCCATTGACTTTTATAGATTTTTATAAAACTTACATGGATTTATGATTTTGGATCAGAATCTGTTGTGCGATTCCGATTCCTAGTTTCATATATCTCCCCCCAGCCCTTTATTTACGGGCTTTTTCATATTCAGTTTAATGATTTTACACCATTTTTACACCATTTTTTCAGAAGTCCGTACACCATTTACACCATTTTTGCTATTCGTATTGAGATTCCGTCCTTCGAACTGTCTTACAGCCAAAAGTTTGGAGTCATCAGTTACGTGCACGTAGGTATCCATGGTCACCTGCAATGAAGCGTGTCCGAGAAGCTTCTGAAGCGCTTTGGGACTTACTCCGCGCTCAATTGCGCGCGTAGCATAGGTGTGTCTAAGAACATGCATCGAGATAGGCTTAATACCGGCTTCCTCGCAAAGCTTATAAAGGTGCGTGTCATAAGAGCTGTTCTTTACAGGCGTTCCGGTACGATTGCTTAAAAATACAAGATTCCTCATATCAAGAGTTCTGATCTCCCCTGTAATCCGATCCTTGAATTCAAGCTGCGTATCAAGACTTTCAGATTCTTTCCGCATTTCTTTGGCATTATACAGCTTCAAGAGGATGCTGTATGCTTTTGAAGTCAGCGGAAGCGTCCTATATCCCGCCGGAGTCTTTGGAGGTCCTGCTTCCCATGTCCCTCTACTATGCCGATATTCAAGCGATTTATCGATAGTGATCGTTCTGTTCTTAAGGTCAACCGAATCCCATGTAAGTCCTACAAGTTCACCGGTACGGATACCGGTCTCAAGGATCAGCATATACTGGTTGTAATTATGAGATCTTTTCGCGGTCTCGATGAACTTATCCTGCTCCTCTACCGTAAGAAACCTGATATCAGACATGCTCTTAGGCTGCTTGGTATACCTTATGCCATCCATTGGATGCTTGTCTATCAGGCTGTTCATAAGTGCAGCCTTGAACATGGTTCCCATAGTAATATAGGTCTGTTTTATGGTTGATCCGGCATAATCTTCGTCCATATTAAGAAGTATCTTCTTGCAATGAAGCGGACGGACATCCCTGACCTTTAATTTTCCGATCACCGGCTGGATATTGAATCTGTACCTATCGCGATAGTTCCTGATAGTATTGCTACGCAGATCCGGAATGATATGCTTCGTCCAGAAATCGAACCATTCATCCACCGTCATGTCAGACAATACCGGAACATCTTCGTCATCATTAAGTATACTGTCTGCCGCCAGATCAAACGGCGCGATAACAGTATCGTGCTTGTCATGGTACCTGGCATCCTGCAGCCAGTTTCTGGCCTGTACTATCGTATCAAAGTATTTCTGCTTACGATGTCCCGCACAGGTCACAAAGCGTGCTGTGTACCGACCATCCTTACGTTGAGACAGCCCTTTGCCTATCTCCCTGTTTTTCAGGTGTTTTCCCATATTGAGCTCCTTTCTAATGCGAGCCCAATACAACTTAATGATTATAACATCGGGCTCTCTCCACTTCAAGGGTTGTTTCATTTCCATATATATAATGTATTGCTGTTCCGATACGCTTCAGAAGCATCGAGCCGCGCGATCATTGCGCGGCTCGGCGTTCTTGTCTGTCCTTAAATCTCAAGATGGTCGCTAATGAACCTCTCGAATTCCTTGCGTTTCACCAGTCTTTTCGCACCCACGCAGATCAGGAACGGGCAGTTCGGAAGCCTCAAAAGGCTGCTGATCTTGTTTTGGCCTATGTTGCTGAGTGCAGCTGCCTCTGGGATCGTAAGCGCGATTTTGTCAGCAACGGGGACATAATTGTCTTTGGTTATTGTTGAATCCATCTTTTCCCCTCCTTTCCGCACAAGAAGAGCAGAGCCACAAAGGGCTCTGCCAATAATAGGTTCATTAGAATAATATGTTTTTGAGAGTTGCGGAATTTACGTCATCCTACATTATTATATGCCCATTCCGCCTCCATTAAGTACATTTCCCTACCCGGATAGTTAATTGAAATCTCATAATGATCCGAATTATAAGTTATTTCATAATCATAACTATCCCCTCCATCAATGTTTAGGGTTCCTAATCCATCAGCTGTCTCTTGAAATTCACCGCTACTGGGATATGTTGCTTCAATATTTCCCGAGCTGTCATATAAAATTTGAGTTAATTCAAAGTCACCGGTATCATAGTTTAGAGTTAATATTATTTCCTCTTCTTCATCCCATGCAGTGAACTTCATTGATCCACTTTTGTTAGTTAAATGGACGTCTTTGTTATCAGTATCACCAGTATTATCATTAGATAAATTCTTGCCATCGTCAAATAAAGAGTCTTCTGTATCCGTTTCCTCCGTTACTTCTTCTGGAGCAGAATTACTAGGCTCCTCTTTGAGGTCATCTTTATTGTTTAATGAATTAGATATTTCCTGCATTTCCTTATCTGAACCAGGTATAATATCATATACCATATTATATATTTTACCCTCTTCATTGAGATATAGGTGCATCCATGCATCATCATAATTTAGATCATCATAAAACATGGCATTATCCCATTCAAAAGCTTTCTTGAACCTAGTGTCTTTATCAAACTCCTCTATCGTTTCAAATAAAGCATGCCCCGCCATTCTATGATTTTTATACTGATATTCATCTCTATAGTTCTCAAGCTGGACAGAAACACTTTTAGTATCTCCTGTATAAAATGTTACGCTTGCATGATGGTCATCTATTTTGTATACATTGATTCCATCCAAGGATGCGCTTTCATCCAATTGATATTTCCTGGCCACATCCGTTTCACTCATATGCGCTATGTCATAAAGATCTATGCGTTTGGAGCCACTTGATATAAGCGATCCTATGTAAATAACGATAACGATACCGATTATGACTGCAATAATTCCAACTTTGCTTTTCTTTTTTTGTTTTATAGGCTTATCAGAATTCTGAGATGATTTAGGTTCACCTTGTTTAGGGATTGCGTTATTTACATTCTGCTGTTCCCCCCCGCATACGGGACAGAACTTTACTCCTTCCGGAATTTCCTTTCCACAATTGACACAATACATATCTAACACCTCTCATACTTTTATATTCGTTTTTTTATCACTTTCAAGATTCAAGATAAAGCAATAGCTATAATAAG